>JAAZIH010000291.1 GCA_012800995.1 Chloroflexota bacterium | reverse complement strand
GTGACCCTCACATTCGACTCAACTGGTCTGGTTTGGGGTGACTACTTTGGCGCTCTCCGCGTCGACAATGCACCCGATCCCAAGTTCACCATCCCCGTGCAGTTACGTGTCTTGCCCTTCAACATGATGTACCTGCCTCTCATCCTACGCAACTTTAACTAAAATTAAAGTTGCCAAGGAAGCTTCTGTAAGTTTTGAAGCAGATTAGAAACAAGAAAGTCCCCATTGCCGGGGACTTTCTTTTGTATATATTCAGTAATAATGAGCTTCCTCTTATTTCAAGAGCCTCATCCATCAGTTCTGTTTCTACTACACTTTTAATCCCCAGACTGTCAAAAGGGGGAAATTGTGCGTATTGAATGGTATAATGTTGTATGAACGTAAAATTAAACAATCTCAGGAGTTTTTACTATGGCAGGACATTCTCATTGGTCCACAATTAAACGCAAAAAAGGCGCCGCTGACGCAAAAAAAGGCGCTTTATTTACACGTCTCGCTCGTGAAATTACCCTTGCCGCACGTTCTGGTGGTGGTGATCCCAGCATGAACGTGAGCCTTGAATTGGCAATGAACCGCGCTCGGGCTGCAAATATGCCTAAGGACAGCATTGAACGCGCGATCAAACGTGGTACAGGCGAGAGCAAAGACGGTGTTGAACTTGAAGAAATTACTTATGAAGGCTATCTTGGCAGAGGCGTTTCTGCTATTATCGAGTGTGTCACAGAAAACCGTAACCGCACCGTTGCTGAACTTCGCCACATTCTGAGTAAAGCCGGAGGAGAATTGGCCTCAAACGGCTCTGTTGTCTGGCAATTTGACCGTAAAGCTATCTATACCATCGAATCTGATGGAAAAAACTTTGATAAAGCCTTTGAAGCCGCGCTTGAAGCGGGCGCGGATGACGTCACCGAGGAAGACGGCATGATTGAAATTGTAGGCTCAGTGGAAACCTTCAAAGCAATTCACGATAGCCTTGCCGCCGCCCATTTCAAAGTCGAAGAAGCCGGATTACGCTTTGTCCCTCAAAATGAAATTGAACTTGACCTTGAACAGACTATTTCAACCATGAAAACTATCATGACCATTGAAGATTTGGACGATGTGCAAAACATCTACTCTAATCTTAAGATTACCGATGAAGCCATCGCGGCGATGGAAAACGATTAGTTATTTCAATGCTTGTTCTTGGTATTGATCCTGGAATTGCGACTACCGGTTACGGACTTGTCAAATCTAATCAAGCTGGAGAACCCGAACTCGTGGCATTTGGTGTCATAAGCACTGAAGCTACGGGTTCGACGGCTAAACGCCTTGTAGAGCTCTATAATCACTTGAGAGCATTAATCCAACAGTACCAACCCGATGAATGTGCGCTTGAAAAGCTTTTCTTTAAGAAAAACATCAAAACAGCTATGACGGTGAGTGAAGCGCGCGGTGTTATAGAACTATGTTTTAGCCAGGCTGGTTATGAACCCGCGCAATATACGCCTAACGAGGTTAAACAAGCCGTAACATCCAGTGGCAACGCCACAAAATCCCAGGTTCAGGAGATGGTAAAGTTTATACTTCACTTGGATGAAATCCCCAAACCCGATGATGCCGCGGACGCTCTCGCGATTGCCATTTGTCATCTCTCCCACGCGCAATATAAACGCTTAATCGAGCAGGTTTAGCCATGATCACTTCCACATCCAACCCGCAAATCAAATTTTTGCGTTCTTTGTATATGCAAAAATACAGAAATGAGTCTGGACTGTTTCTCATTGAGGGATTGAAACTGGTAGGTCAGGCTTTTGATTCGAATGCAGAAATTCAACAAATAATTATCTCACCTGATTTACTAATAAGCGAATACGGACAATCTCTTGTTGAACGTGCTCAAAAAACATCCATTGAAATTCTTGAGCTGAGTGCTTTAGTATTCGAGAGCATCGCCCGCAAAGATAAACCGCAAGGGATAGCTGCCCTCGTCAAGCAAAACTGGCAAAGTCTTTCCGATAAGAAACTGATTAAAGAAGAAAAGATATTATTGTTGTGCGTTGAAGCAATCCAAAATCCAGGAAACCTGGGAACAATACTGCGTAGCTGTGATGCAACAGGCGTATCAGGTTTGATTCTCTTACCCAACTCAACCGACCCACATGACCCTGCCGCGGTGAAAGCCTCCATGGGCGCTATTTTCACAATTCCACTTTATAAATTAGACTACACGCAATTTATTTCCTTTATAAAGGGTTTAAACAGTTTCACTATCCTTGGCACATCAGATAAAGCAAGACAAAACGCTTTTACTTATTCATATCCAAATAAGATCCTTCTGTTGATGGGTTCGGAACGTGAAGGGCTTTCGCAAGAGCTCAAAGATATATGCGATGAAATGCTACGTATTCCAATGCTTGGGGAATGCGATTCACTGAATTTATCTGTGGCAACAGGTATAATTCTTTATGAGATATTCAATCAACATTCTGGATTAACAAGAAACCATGATTAATTCTATTTCAGGCATCGTCAGCCAAAAAAGTGATAACGCGATTACAATCGAAGTTTCAGGCTTGGGCATTGAAGTATTTGTAACGCATGATACTGTCTCCGAACTCACCGTTGGTCACACCGCATTCCTGCATACCCATTTTATCGTTCGTGAAGACTCAATGGCTCTCTATGGTTTTAAAAACCTTGAAGAAAAAACCATGTTTATCCACTTTTTGGGTGTTGGTGGTGTTGGACCGAAATCTGCTATGTCTATTCTTTCCACACTATCGATGGACAATATCCGCCGTGCTATATTGAGCGAAGAGCCTGATTTCTTCAGCAAAGTACCTGGTATTGGCAAAAAGACCGCTCAAAAAATCCTCATTCACATGCAAGGCAAAGTTCCTGCCATGCCTGGTGAAAGCTACCAAAAGACAAGCGATGTAGATGATTCAGTTATTGATGCATTGATTAACTTAGGATATTCTGTTGTAGAAGCCCAGGCAGCTGTTCAAGCTTTACCAAAGGACACACCTGATACAATTGAAGAGAAATTAAGGCTTACATTACAGTATTTTGACCATTAAACCAAGCAGTTATCTGCTAACATTTTTGTAAGAGGTAAATTATGGCTTTATCACGAGAATTAGGTATCGATCTAGGCACATTCAACACTCAAATTGCCGAGGGCAATAAAATTTTAATTCAAGAGCCAACCATTGTCGCGATTGTCGTGGATGAAAAGAAATTAGTAGAATATGGTACAACCGCCCTTGGGATGTTAGGTCGTGTGCCCGATTCACTTGAGGTCGTTAGACCCCTTCGGAGTGGTGTCATCGCTGAATATGAGCTGACTGAAATCTTTGTGAGAGAATTAATGCGAAAAGTAACCGGACCTACTTTCTTTTTCAAGCCTAAAATCATCATTACTGTGCCATACGGTATTACCAGCGTTGAACGTCGTGCAGTGCAGGAAGCTGGTTTGGGTGCAGGTTCACGGGAAGTTTATGTTATTCCGCAACCATTGGCTGCCGCGATTGGTATGGATTTGCCCATTAAAACGCCCACAGGGAACATGGTCATCAGTATCGGGGCGGGAACAACCCAAGCTGCGGTCATTTCTATGAACGGAATCGTGAGTGCGGAAACCTCGCCTGTTGCCGGCTTAAAAATGGATGAAGCCATTATCAACAACGTTCGAAAAAAATACGGCCTTATCATTGGGCAACCAACAGCTGAACAGCTTAAATTACGCATTGGCTCAGCCCTGACCGTTGAAGATGAAACGACAATGGAAGTTCAGGGTCAGGATCAAGTTTCCAATCTGCCCAGACCAGTTAGCTTGACAACCAACGAAATAGTTGACGCAGTTGAACAACCGCTTCAGGAAATTGTTAATCTAATAAAACGCGTTCTTGAAAAAACGCCCCCAGAACTCATCTCAGACATCATTGACCGTGGTGTGGCATTATGCGGTGGATCATCTTTGATGAAAGGGCTCGACAAGTATCTTACCGTAGCATTAGGTATTCCCGCCTATGTCGTTGAAAATCCTGTCACATGCACTGTTGAAGGAGCGGCGAAGGCTTTTGAGAATCTCGATACCATTCTTAGGGCGCAGTATTAGATGTCTATGGAATAGATAATCTATTCCTGTGTGCTTTGAGTAACTTAAAATAGAGATGTAAAACAAAAGGAGTGTCTTTTGAAAGCAGCAAGCATTATTTCTTATATCGTTGCAGGGATAATCATCTTCTTTTCAGTACTAATCGCCTGGAGCGCGTTCGCGCCTGATGTTCCCGATTCACGCCTACTCGTTGGCGTTTTTGGTTTACTGATTGGTTTTGCTTTTATCTATGCCGGCGTGCGCTTCAATAACAAAGCAAAAAAACAAGCCGCTGAGCAAACCGTTAACATAAATATCGATTTACCCGGACAAGTGCAAATTAACGCCATGTCTTGCCAGGCTTGTGGCGCACCCATCAATAGTAACGACATCTCAATCGTCAATGGTGCACCGGTTGTGAGCTGCAAAAGCTGTGGTACAAGTTATCAAATTACTGAGGAACCAAAATGGTAAGGTTCTGTCAGCCTTATATATAATAGGCTGGTAACAGAGCTGACAATCTAATCACGGAGTAAGAATGAATAAAAAACACACCATCATTAGCCTAATTACAGTGCTAATGCTCATTATCTTGCCTCTTAGCAGCGTTTATGCCCAAAGTTATCGCTTTAAAGTCACCCGCTATGATGTGCAGGCTGTCATTGAAGCAGACGGAACATTAACGCTTTTTTATGAAATGGATTTCGAGAACGATCCAAATGGTCATGCGATTGATTTTGTCGACCTCGGCATGCCAAATGATAATTATCAGCTTAGCAATATCAGCGCGACAATAAACGGGACACTTGTTCCTGAAATAAACCACTCCAGCTATGTTAAAGGCGCTGAATTAGCCCTTGGCGAATACCAAATTCCCCCTGGAGGTACTGGAACTGTTCAGGCAAAAATAGTAGGCATCACAGGCGTTCTCTTCCCATATGATCATGATGACCGTGAAAATTACGTTAACTTTCAGTTTATGCCTAATTATTTTGACTCAGACGCTGATAAATCACAAAACACAGATTATGAGCTTTCTATTGTTCTTCCTCCAGATGTTGGTAGCAATGAAGGTGTTTACTATTATCCAGACCGCTGGCCAGGTGAAAAAGATGCCGTAGCCACGCTAACCGTTGAAGACAAACGTGTTATATACGAATGGCATGCTACCAACGCCAACACCCACACTAAATATCTTTTCGGCGTTGCTTTTCCAGCTTCAGCTGTGCCTGAATCATCTGTTTCGAGTTCAAAAGATCTCAGCCAAGGGCAGATTGATAACACTGGGTCAAATTCCGTGCAATTCTTTCCAAAATTACTTGGTAACATTTGTAGCAGCATGAAATTTTTAGTGCCATTGGGAATTATTATACTCATTAGTATATTCTCAAGTAAAAAACAAATGCAAGAAACAGAAAAACGTAAGTTGCAGTATTTAAAACCAACACTCTCTGTCGAGGGACATGGTATTAAACGTGGTTTAACAGCAGTTGAAGCTGCTATTCTCTTGGAAGAATCTCTTGATCAAGTGCTAACGATGATTTTATTTGGGCTTCTTAAAAAAGAAGCGATATCGGTTATAAATCAAGACCCTCTTGTAATTGAAACAAACTCTCCTCTTCCTGAAGGGCTTTATGACTATGAAACAAAGTTTATTGAAGCTTTGGGACATGAGAAAAAAACATCACAAAGATCAGCATTGCAGATCTTAATAGTTGAATTAATTAAATCTGTTGAGCAAAAAATGAAAGGGTTCAACGCAAAGGACACAAAAGCCTATTACAAAGACATCGTACAGCGCGCATGGAGTGCTGTTGAAGGCGCCAATACTCCTGAAGTCAAAAGCGCGCAATTTGAACATACGCTTGAGTGGACGATGCTCGACGAAGACTTTTCGGGCCGCACAACGAGAACCTTTATGGACACACCCGTCTTTATTCCACGTTGGTGGTGGCGCTATGACAATACATATCGCCCATATATGAGTAGTCCTGTAGCAGACACTGCTGGTTCAGGAAATATGGCTTCTTCTGTTCCAGGTTTAGCGAGTAGCTCCAGTTCTACCAGCTCAAAACCGAGCTTCAGTTTGCCAAACATTCCTGGAGCCACCTTTGCTGCTTCTGTTATCAGTGGTGGCGCGAACATGACCAATAGTATTATTGGTGATTCAAAAGTTTTCACCAGTCAGGTCACCAATCGCACAAACCCCATCCCAAAGACATCCAGCTCTGGGTCAGGTCGGTATACTGGCGGTGGTGGCAGTTCATGTGCCTGCGCCTGTGCCTGCGCAGGATGTGCTTGTGCTTGCGCTGGTGGCGGCAGATAAATGACGCTCCCTTTTCCGCCTAAGCCAGGGATCTATAAATTTGACCACCAGGAAAATGGTGGAAAATCTCGCATTCATCTTCGACTTGAAGAGGACTTCAGTGGTGTTTTGGTGGTGAACGCAGCTAAAATGATTCACCTTAACCCCACCGCAGGTTTGATGGCTTGGCAATTTTTGAGTGGCATCAATTTTAAAGATGTTCCAAAACAGATTACCTCTCTCTTTATAACGAACAGAAAACAAGCAACACTTGATTACCAAGATACAGTTTCTAAAATTGAGCAGCTCATTTCAGATGATGCAAATGCGTGCCCAGTCTGTGACCTTGGTTTAGAAAGTATGGTTCCTTTTTCCGCCAAACTAAGTGCTCCATATCGAATGGATTTGGCACTTACTTATCGATGTAACAACAACTGTTCTCATTGCTACAACGCCAGAGAGAGAAACTACCCAGAACTGGATACCCAAAACTGGAAACAAATCATAGACAAGCTTTGGGAGATTGGTATCCCCCATCTCGTTTTCACCGGTGGAGAACCAACCATGCGAGATGATTTGCCTGAATTAGTGCGCTATGCAGAACTAAAAGGTTTTGTCACTGGTCTAAACACTAACGGGCGTAAACTTGCTAATCAAGACTTTTTGCAAGATCTTATTGATGCGGGATTAGACCATGTTCAAATAACCCTCGAATCGCACACCGAAAAGATACATGATGAAATGGTCCTTGCCAAAGGTGCCTGGCAAGAAACCGTTAAGGGCATTAAAAATGTGGTTAATTCCAAACTCTATTTTATGACTAATACCACCCTGCTCAAGAATAACCACGAAGATTTACCAAACTTTCTTGCTTTTACCCATAAGCTTGGCATCCCTACAGTTGGTCTGAACGCTCTCATCTACTCCGGCAAAGGCAACATGGTTGATACAGGACTGCCAGAAACGGAATTGCCCGCTCTTCTCCAATTAGCTATCGACCACACTAACCAAAGCGGTCAACGTCTCATTTGGTACACGCCTACTCAATATTGCCATTTTGACCCCATGCAACTCGATCTTGGCATTAAAGGTTGCACCGCAGCTTATTACAATATGTGCATTGAGCCTGATGGACAGGTCATCCCTTGCCAAAGCTACTATGAAAAGCTCGGCAGCCTGATGGAGGATCCATGGCATGAAATCTGGAATCACCCCCTATCCATAAAGCTACGCGAAAGAAAAGATGCGCCACAAGCATGCCACCATTGCGATTATTTCCAGGAATGTGGCGGGGGTTGCCCACTCAGCAGGGAACATCAATCGGTTAGACCTATCTTCAAAGATCTTATCCTTCCAAGTCCTTAAAAGGAGCTATCATGTCAAAGTTTAGCGATTTCTTCAAGTTTATACCAAAACCAATTCAAGAAATTGAAAGTGGGTTTTATACAAGCCACAATCTGATATATGGTGAGATCCCCTACCGTCTTCACTTGCGTGTTGAGCCTAATCGTAATGGCGTGCTCACCCTCAACGCTTCAACCATCATCCATCTCAATAAAACCGCAATGGAGATGGCGTATTTCTTAATTCAAGGTCAAAATCCATCGGAAATAGCCAAAACAATCAGTAATCGTTATAAAGCCCCAAAAACAGAGATAAAAGAGGATGTTGATGTTTTTTACAAAACGCTCATGGGGTTCATTGAAGATGAAGACTTAGCACCCACATCTGTTCTTGGTTTTATAGATGATGCGGAAGACACTCAGATTTTAGCTCCTTATCGACTTGATTGTTATTTTAGCGATCCTCAACAAAATGGTGGGATGACTAACGCGGAATGGAAAGTGGTATTTGAAAAAGCATTTAATGCGGGCATACCTCATATCATGCTCTTAGATGTTTCGGAAGAACAAAAAGGAAGCTTTCTTGAATTATTAACCCACCTTGAAGATTTGGGTCTGGTTAGTGGTTTAGTCACTACTCCAGACTTTTTGAAGGATCCGGAATTTTTAAATCAGCTATTGCTTCGGGGTTTGGATCATTTGGTTTTAGATGCTGATCCTTGTATGACAGAATATCGAACCTTACTAAATACCATTCTTGATCATGACCTCTTTACCTGCTTGCGCATGCCCTACAAAGCGACTACAGATTACACTGAAATTATGGAAGAGCTTTTTAAACATGGCATTAATGCTTTCGCTTTTTGGGATATTGAGGACGAAAATGAAGATGGCCTCATCGCGCTACAGACGCTAATTAGTGAAAAACAAGTGAGCATTCTCGATGACATGCCCTGGTCACGATTCTTGAATATCGCCAAAATCAACCCATCCCTTGAGAATGAGTTCAAGCTGAAATATCTTACTTTACTTCCCAATGGAGACCTGATAATACCCTTCATTGAACCGGTTACGGTTGGGAATCTTCTCCACGAAGACTGGGATTCTCTTTGGGCGAAATGCCGAAATTATTCCAATGGATAACGCAGCCTGGCATCAACGCTTTATCCTACAATCTTTGTGGACAAAAGCGCTCCGAGCATATCTCTATAAACCCCTGAATTTAGCTGCCCATTCAAGAATTTTAGAAATTGGCAGTGGCACAGGAGCCTTATTGCCAGAAAATCTGTCAATTTCGCCATATACTTTTGGGTTAGATTTTGATTATCAGCGTAATCAATACGCCAAAAACGTTGCTCCAAACGCAAATATTACAACCGCAAATGCTTATTATCTTCCCTTTCCAGCTAACTCTTTCGACCTTTGTTTTTGCCATTATCTGCTCTTGTGGATTGAGAACCCCGAAAATGTCCTAAAAGAAATGCATCGTGTTACACGTCCCGGCGGGACTGTTATCGCCTTCGCGGAGCCTGATTATGAAGGCAGAATTGATACGCCCGAAATTTTTCAAGATATTGCTGCCTTACAAAACGCTTCCTTGAAAAAACAAGGCGTGCGATTGGACACTGGCAGACGTTTAATGCAGTATTTCATTCAGGCTGGATTATGGAACGTCAGTATGGGAATGCTTTCCGGAGAATGGAAAGGAAAGCAAACATCAGATTTTGTGCTTGAATGGGAAATCATTTCACACGACCTGGAAACACTATTGCCCCATAAGGAAATCGAAATACTCAAACAAAAAGCTTTTAAATGCCTTGCGCAAGGCGGTGCATTTAGCTTTGTTCCCACTTTTTACGCATTGGCAAGCGTCTAAATTTATATTCCACTTATATCAACGGGAAACCAAATTAAAGAAAAAACCACCTGATTAATCAAGTGGTTATAAGGTCGGGGCGAAAGGATTCGAACCTTCGACCTCTTGCACCCCATGCAAGCACGCTATCCGGACTGCGCCACGCCCCGTACAACAGAGCAACATTATAAGCTCTTCTAAAATTAAAAGCAAGTGTTTTTTCTTGTTGGGTTCCTTAGTGAATTTTTTACAT
>JAAZIH010000072.1 GCA_012800995.1 Chloroflexota bacterium | reverse complement strand
ATTTCAAAAGCTAATTTCTATTTCCTAATGATCGATATTATTTCAGTCTCTGGAATCGCGCCCTGACGAATGATTACAGGTGCCTTTTGAGTGCAATCGACAATGGTGCTGGCTGTTGTAGATGAGAGAATGCCTTCTTCAATGAAAAGATTCAGGTGTGGTTCAAGCTCTTCAAGAATCTCAACTGGGTCAGCATGGTTGCTATGTTCAGATAAGTTCGCGCTTGTAACAGCAAGAGGACCTGTTTTTTGTAGCAAGCTGAGGGCAAATGGGTGGTTTGGCATGCGCACAGCAATGCCGGCAAAGGGGCTTAGCAGAGCGGGCAAGCTTGCTCGCTTGGGTAAGATGAGGGTGAGCTTTCCTGGCCAAAACTGTTCCATGAGCTTTTGCGCGCATTCGGGAATCTTACTTACCAGTTCAAGCAATTGCTGACGATTGGCTATTAGAACGGGTAATGCTTTGGTATGACTGCGATGCTTGGCAGCATAAACCTTAGCCAAAGCCTCGTCAGAATGAGGCAGGCAAGCCAATCCATACAGCGTGTCTGTTGGGAAGACGATTAATCCATGAGCATGCAATACCTCCACGGCACGTTCAAGAGCTTCGGGATGCGTGCTTGAAAGCCTTTCAAGATGCTTCATTTGAGTACCTCAATTCGAAGCAGGCGACTCTTAGCTGCCAAATCTTTAAGCAAGTGAATATCAGCGTTTGGGTAAAAGTGGCGCGCGAGATTTAAAGCGCTCTCACCAGTCATTGAATCAATTTCAAGCAGGATAAGACCAGGAACGTTAAGATGACGCTGGCTTTGTTCAAGCAATTGCCTGATGAGGAAGAGACCATCCATACCTCCATCAAGCGCGAGACCGGGTTCCCATTTTATGACATCCAAATTAGCGAGGCTTGTTGTGGGGATGTAAGGAAGGTTAGCGCAGATAAGATCCACTTTTCCCTTGAAATTTTCCAATAGATTAGCTTGTACAAAGCTGATGCGGTTTTCCACACCATGCGTTTTTGCATTCTCTGCTGCGATTTTTAGGGCGGACTCTGAAATATCAATAGCTCTTATTGGGTGGCTTGGGCTGTTTTTAGCGAGGCTAATGGCGATACAACCTGAGCCGGTGCCCACATCAAGGATTTGTTTTTCATCAGGCTGGTCTTGTAACCATTTCAAGGCTTTATCAACGAGGAGTTCTGTTTCCGGACGCGGAATAAGTACTGCCGGGTTGACTTTAAAGTCGAGCCCGTAGAAACTTTGCTTACCAGTGATATAGGGCAATGGCTCGCCTCCAGCCAAACGTTCTACAAGAGCAAAAAAGGCTTGATATTGCGACTCAGATAGCGTTTCCTCAGAATATGCCAGAACCCAGGTTTTAGTCTGATTAAGCAAATGCGCCATCAAAATAATGGCACTGAGTCGTGGCTCGTCTGTGAATTTGAGTTTCGCTTCTGCTTTCTTCAAGCAGTCGCGGATGCTAAGCTGAAGCATTGGCTTCAAAACTCGCCAGCCGCTCGGCTTCTTCTACTTGCTGTAGTTCCTGAATGAAATCATCCAGGTCGTAGCCATCCATAACGGCTTGAATATTGAACGAGCTTTGGTTGATGCGGTGATCGGTAACGCGCGATTGGGGGTAGTTGTAAGTGCGAATCTTTTCGCTGCGTTCACCTGTGCCGATTTGCGAGCGACGGGTGGCGTCTAATTCGGATTGTCGCTTTTCCTCTTCAAGCTCGTAAAGCCGGGCTTTGAGTACGCTCATCGCTCGGGTCTTGTTTTGCAGTTGCGAGCGTTCGTCCTGGCAGGCGACGACGATACCAGTGGGAATGTGGTGAATTCGCACAGCGGTCATGTTCTTCTGAACGTTTTGCCCACCCGCGCCGGCTGATTTATAAACATCAATTTCAATATCCGAATCGGGAATTTCAATTTCAAAATCATCGACTTCCGCCAATACAGCAACGGTAACCGTGGATGTGTGAATGCGTCCTTGCGATTCTGTTTCGGGTACACGTTGAACGCGATGAACACCCGACTCAAACTTCAAGCGCGAAAAGGCGCCTTTGCCTTTTACAGTGAAGGTGACTTCTTTGAAGCCACCAATGCCGGTTTCATTGGAGGAGATGATTTCGGTTTTATAACCGTGGATATCGGCATATTTAAGGTACATGCGCAAGAGGTCAGCTACAAAAAGCCCAGCTTCGTCACCGCCGGTGCCGGCGCGAATTTCGACAATGACATTGCGATTGTCACGTGGATCTTTGGGGACGAGCATTGCACGTAATTTTTCTTCCAGGTCATCACGATGCTGGATGAGTTCATCAAGCTCTATGCGGGCGAGCTCAAGCAGTTCACCTTCAGAGATATCTATGAGTTCTTTGGTCTCATCGATTTTCGCTATCGTGTCTACATAATCTTTGGCAGCTACAGCGATATCCTCAAGGTCAGCGCGTTCTTTTGAGAGTTCAACGGCGAGTTGGTAATCTTCACCAACTGTGGTCAATTGAGTTTCAAGGTCGTTGTAGCGATCAAGTATTGCGTTTAATTTATCTAACATAGTCTTTGTGCCTTTTCAAAATCAGCCCGATTATACCATTCAGGGCTTTGTATTACTATAAACCTTTCGTAATTTTAGGTATTCCGTGTATAATCAGCCCTCGGAGAAAGTTTACGATGCAACTATATTTTATAAGACATGCTCAGTCTACGAATAACGCGCGGTGGGAGAGCGGTGAATTTACTGATAATCCGCGTGTGTCTGATCCGCCTTTGACTGCAAAAGGTTTAAAGCAGGCGCAACTTGTGGCGGAAGAATTGAGCAAACATAAGCCAGATATAACGACCCATTTTTTGGATCAGCAAAACCATAAAGGTTATGGTATCACACATGTGTATTGCAGTTTGATGGAACGTGCCATTCAGACTGGTAGTGTTATTGCCCAGCGCCTGGGCGTGCCATTGACCGGTATTCCTGATAGCCACGAAGTGGGTGGTATTTACCTTGAAAGACTTGTTGACAATGAGCCCGTGATTAGTATGGAATATGGGCTTAGCCCAGCTTATCTTCAAGCAACTTATCCTTTTTTGCGTCTCGAGCATAAAATCAATGAAAAAGGCTGGTGGCGAGGGGGGAAGGAGAATCGCGATCTTGTAGCAGAAAGGGCTGCAAGGGTGATTGATTTTATTCGTTATCGCCATGGCGAAACGGACGACCGGGTGGTTCTGATTACCCATGGTGGTTTCTTCAATTATCTGTTTCGGGCATTATGCCGTTGTGAGATGAACTTGGCTGCTGATAGTCGGTATCCTTATCGTTTTATGTACAATAACTGTGGTATTAGTCGTTTCGACATGCCAGATGAGATGGCGCAGTTTATTTATCATAACAAAACGGACTTTTTACCAGCTGATATGATTACATAAGCCAAAAGCTTGGTAGAATTGCCTTAGCTGCATAGTATTGTTGATAAGTTGTTTAGATTAGAAGAGGAACACCTTGCCTATCATTTTTAATATCATTTTAATTTTCATTCTGTTTGGGCTGAATGCTGTGTTCGCGATGTATGAAATCGCCATGGTATCTTCCCGCAAAATCAGGTTAGAACAACGTGTCGCCGAAGGCAAGAAGGGTGCTACTTACGCGCTTGAATTGCTGAAGGACCCAGATCAAGAGTATCTATCAGCGATTCAAATTATGATTACCTTGATTGATACCCTTGCCGGTGGTATCGGTGGTGCGGTTATCTCGCAACCTTTAGCGGAGCTAATGAAGAAAGTTAATTGGTTAGCACCTATCGCGGATACATTTGCTCTTTTGCTCGTCGTGATTTTGATTACCTATTTTTCAATCGTACTTGGGGAATTAATCCCCAAAAGAATCGCTGTCAGTGAGCCCGAGAATGTGGTTACAACCCTTTCACCAATGGTGCGGATCTTAACACGAATTTTGAAACCCTTAACACGATTGTTGAGTGGATCTACTAATCTTGGTTTGCGAGTCTTGCGCATTGAGCTAAACCCTGAACCCTCCATTACTGAAGAAGATGTCAAAGGTTTTATTGAAGAAGGCCGTCAAACGGGCGTTTTCGATCAAGCTGAACAAGAGATGGTGGATGGCGTGTTTCGTCTTACAGAACGGCGAATTGACGCCTTGATGACTCCCCACACAGAATTGGAGTGGATTAACCTTGAAGATGAACCGGAGGAAATCATTCGTGATATCAAGGCGAGTCCTTACTCGCGAATGCCGGTCGCTGAGGGAGACCTGGACCGCACGATTGGCATGTTACACATCAAGGACTTGGTCGGTATTGATATTTACGCGCCAGATTTTTCGGTTACCAACCATATTCGCGAAGCACTGTTTTTGCCGGGAAATATGCAAGCGGTGAAGGCTTTTGAATCTTTCCGAGAAAAGGCGGTGCATCAAGCTTTGGTTATGGACGAGTTTGGTGGCGTTTTGGGTTTGGTTACCTTATACGACGTGCTTGAGTCGATTGTGGGCGCAATCCCATTGAATGAGTTTGACCTCAATCAGGAAGTGGTGTTACGACCGGATGGCTCGTGGTCTTTTGATGGCCTTTTGCCCATTGACGTTCTAAAAGATTTACTAAAGGTTGAGCAGTTCCCTGAAGAAGACACTGCGGATTTCCAGACTTTGAGTGGTTTTATCATGAACCAATTAGGACGAATCCCCAAAGTTGGACAGAGCTTCATTTGGGAACAGTTCTCTTTTGAGGTCCTGGATATGGATGGTTTTCGGGTTGATCGGGTATTGGTAACCGATCTTTCTAAACAACACGAAGAAGCTGAGACGGCTGAAGGGGAAGATTAACTGAACAGGGCATTAATCCCTTGACCAACGTGCGAAAGTGGCGCGGGGCAGTAAATGTCCTGCGCTTTTTTCTTTAAGATAGATTTGCCCGGCAACTGAGCTGCCTGTTTGATTGGTGAGGTAATGAAGAATGGATCGGGTTGTTGTAGGTTGAATACAAGTTGGCGCGGTGACAAGAATGCAGTATGGATTTGAGTCCAAAACATCTTTTAAAGCATCTAACAATTCAGGCAGTCCTTTTAGAAAATCGGCATATTCACTTTCTTGTTCTCTTTCAAGGCGCGGAAACTGCAAAAGGAGGGCGTTATATGTTTTCTCACGTCTGGCTTCGCGTTTTATAAACTTGATGGGCTCTTCCTGAATGTAACGGATAGGCGCGTCTTTCATAGCTGATAGCTTTTGGTTTGCCATTGCCCAGGCGATACCATGCTTTGAGGTATCCACATGAGTCAGATCAGCTTTTGCTCGCGCAGCAATCAGGTTGGCAAGGCCTGTATAAGCCCAGAGATTGAGTAAGCGAATAGGCTGTGTGGACTTCTTAAGAACTTCATCGAGCCAATGCCAATGGTTGATCTCTTCCGGAAAAACGCCAATGTGTTGAGAAGCCCCAAGTTGGACCTGGAATTTAAGGGTGTTCCATCGCAAAGGCCAGGATCTTTGGGTTTTATCTTCAGTGAGCCATTTCCCGCCAAATTGCTGAAGATCTGCAATGTATTGTGCTGAATTTTGCTTCCAAAGCGCTGGGCTTGTTTTTGCCCAAAAGGCTTGTGGATAGGGGCGGATAAGAACCATTTTCCCGAATCTTTCCAGGATTTTCCCATCGCCACTGTCCAGAAGCTCATAATCCTGCCAGGGCTGACTGATTTCTATACTTTGAGGTGCTGAAACGTTTTTCATTAGTTTATCCGTTGAAGAGTTTGAAAAGGAAAGGGGCTAAAAAATGAATCAAAAGGCACAATGAGGCTGATCGAAACAAAGCTGTACGCAAGATTTTAGGTTCAAAAGAGAGTCTTTGACCCTGGCGAATTTGCTCTGCCATTTTAGGTAAGAGCATAATGGCTAATAATAGTCCAAACAAGATCAATATCCAAACAGGCAAAATAGCAAGGAGAATGAAGAGGGTAATGCCAATCAGAATGGCGATTGTTAAACTTGCGATAAGTCCAATCGTTACCCTGCGTTGGGGCTTTTGGGGATATGTAAGATGTGTGTAATCAATAAGGGTGGTGTAAATAAGGCTTGTACCGATAAAGGCAACCGCAAGGAAAAGTTCTGGATTGGGAGGCATTTGCAGGCTTAGTCCACCCAGCAAACAGAACAGACTGTTCAGAAGCCAATGCTGAGGGTTTGTTTTGAGTAAGACGATGCGGTGTAAGCCCAGTTTTCTCCAGCTCAGTATAAAGGTAATGAGTATGATGCCCAATCCTGTTATCAGTATTTCATTCCCTGCCAGGGAATATAGGACAATTGCCAGGATTACAAGAACTCCCTCCATTGTTTGGGAGGCTTTAACGCTGAAAGTGCCGGCAGCAATGGGGTTTTTGACACGATTTTTGGGGTCAGACATGTCTACAGGCGCAAACTGAAGATTGCGCAATATTGAAAAAAAACAGCTTACCATGAGATTGGCAAACAGGACGTAAACCAAACTCAAACGGAGGTCTGACTTTGTGCTTGCCGCACCAAGTAGCGTTGAAAACAATAACACTGGCAGGCTCTGCTGAATTTGCACGAGTTTAAAGAACGCGAGAGATTTGGTTTTCATGAGTATTGATAAAAGTATACCAAATGCTTAGCTTCGGCAACTGGGAATTACGTAGTGGACTATCAAACTCTTGGCTTCACTTGCTATAGCTTATACAAAGAGATCATGATTAAACAGGAATAACTAATCCATATTTATTGACCTGTTGGCGACTGAATTTACCCCAAGAACTTAAAAATTGATTATCATATCTGGTGAATAACGAGCAATAATGGAGTGAACGGATATGAATTTTGATAAAGCAATTGACAGAAGACAAACTGAAAGCCTCAAATGGCGCCGTTGGGATCCGGATATCCTGGCGATGTGGGTGGCGGATACAGATTTTGAAGTTCCCCATGAGGTGATGGATGCTATTCGCGCGCGAGTGGATCATGGCATTTTTGGTTATGGTTTCGCGCCGGATGGATTGAATGATGTCGTCACCACTCGCTTGCAACGCTTGTATAACTGGCAGGTGAGCACTGACCAGGTTCAATATGTGCCAGGTATTGTCACCGGTTTTAATGTGGCAGTGCGTGGTTTTTGTAAACCGGGTGAAGAAGTCATTTATCAGGTGCCAGCCTATCCGCCCTTTATTCGTGCTCCACGTGGTGCGGGCATGCAAGGGGTTCAAAATGCTATGTTCTTGGGTGAAAGTGGACAGTACGAAGTTGATTTTGATCTTTTTGAGCGACAAATCATCGATAACAATGTGCGTGTTTTCATCCTTTGTAATCCGCACAATCCAACTGGTCGGGTATTTCGTCAGGATGAGCTTGAACGCTTTGCGGAGATTTGCCTGCGACATAATGTGATTATTGTTGCTGATGAAATTCATTGTGATATCTTGTACGATGGTCGGGTGCATATACCTATTGCATCCTTGAGTCATGAGATATCGGATATAACGATTACTCTGCAAGCTCCCAGCAAGACCTACAACATTGCTGGCTTACATACCTCTGTAGCGATTATTCAGAACTCTGAGTTACGCGAACGTTATAACACGAGCAAGGCGGGTATTGTGAGCACTCCCTGTATTTTAGGTATGTATGCGGCGAAAGCAGCTTATGAGCATGGCGACGCATGGCTGCAGGCGCAATTGGCTTACCTGCAGGCAAATCGTGATTTGATCGACCAGGCTTTGCAAACCGAACTTGCGCCCATCAAATGGGCGAAACCGGAAGCCACTTTCCTGGGCTGGCTGGATTGCCGCGACTTGGGCATAAAAGGCTCAATGCAAAAATTCTTCCTGGAAAATGCGAAAGTAGGCTTTAATGATGGTCCAGAATTTGGTGAGGTTGGACAGGGCTTTGTTCGCTTAAACTTTGGTACAACCCGCGCGAATATTCAATTAGCGATAGAAAAAATGAAAGCCGCGATTGAAAAGATATAAGCTGGATGATTGGGGTTGTT
>JAAZIH010000290.1 GCA_012800995.1 Chloroflexota bacterium | reverse complement strand
CTTAAAATTGAGTGGAAGCGAGATTGTCACCAGTGGTATACTTGAAAATTGGTGAAAACGAATGATGCCATTTAACGAACAAAAAAAAATATTGAAAAAAATTGACCAGTTTTGCCTTGAGCAAAACTTGCCAGTAGGCAAAATTGAATTTCGTGATATCCCTTTTAGTGGAGAATGGGGCATTGCCGCGCCTTTGTTCCCATTAGCAGCTGCTGACCCCAACAGAGTTGGTCCTGTGCCGCAACATGCCCAGGCTTTGGCTGAGAAGCTAAAGGAAGAAATCAGTCTTCCCGCCGGTTTTTCGCGTGTTGAAGCGGTGAGAGGTTACTTGAACCTTTATTTCGAAACCAGCCAATATGCTAATAAGGTCATTGATTATGTGCACTATGCCGACCATTGCTACGGAATGGCTGAGCCAACGGGCAAAACAGTGATGGTGGAATACTCTAACCCCAACACGCACAAGCCACTCCATGTGGGGCATTTGCGCAATGTCATCCTGGGCAGTTCCGTGTGTAATATCCTTGAAGCCAATGGCGATAAGGTTATACGTGCTAATTACATTGGCGATATCGGTTTACATGTCATTAAATGGATGTGTAATTACGAGATGTATCATGCCGGGCAAGAGCCTTCAGCTGATATCATGCGCTGGATGGCAGATCTTTATACGGAAGCGGACCGGCGGTTTCATGATGACCCTGATTTTGAAGAAGCCTGCCGGGTTTATTTCAGCCGGTGGGATGAAGGTGACAAGGATATTGAAGCCCTTTGGCTGAAGACGCGACAGTGGTCGATGGATGGTTTTAAGCAAGTTTATGATTTGCTTGGGGCAAAGTTCGACCGCGTTTATTTTGAAAGTGACGTTGAGGAAAGTGGCAAGGTTCTCGTTGAGGATTTGCTCGCGCGGGGCTTGGCTGAGGATGGACGTCCTGAAAACCCAGTGATTATTGACCTTGACAAACTTTTGGGTACCAAAGAAGAATATCGTGTGGCAGTCATTTTGCGCTCGGATGGTACTTCGCTTTACGCCACCAAAGAATTGCCCCTGGCGATTATGAAGTTTGAGGAATATCCCTTGGACCAGTCCATTTATGTCATTGATGTGCGCCAGAGCTTGCACATGAAGCAAATGAGCAAGGTTCTTGAACTTATGGGCTATGACTGGGCGAAGCAAATCTATCATTTGGCTTATGAGATCGTGAACTTGCCTGGTAATGTCATTATGTCATCCCGCGATGGCACGGTGGTTTTACTTGATGATCTCATTCGCGAAGCAACGGATCGTGCATTGAGCATCGTGAAAGAGAAGAACCCCGACCTGAACCCGGAAAGCCAACATGAAGTTGCTGAGATGGTCGCGATTGGTGCGATTAAATATCCGATGATTTCGCGCGAGAACACAAAAATCGTTACATTTGATTGGGAGAGCGCTCTTGATTTCAACGGACAAAGCGCGCCGTATATCCAATACGCTTGCGTGCGTGCTAACAGCATTTTGAAGCGTGCAGGGGTGAGCACGGAGTATGGTCAAATGCCATCGGTATCGTTTGCTTATGAGCTTGATGCGGCAGAAGTGAATCTCATAGAGCTGATAGCTCGTTTGCCGATGGAGCTTGGTAAGGCTGCTAAGGAATACAAACCTTCGCAGATTGCAACCTATGCTTATGACCTCGCCAAAGCGTTCAATGATTTTTACAACCAGTGCCCGGTTTTGAACGCGGAAGATGAGAAAAGAACAGCGCGACTGGCATTAACCAATGCTGCGCGCATCACAATTGAGAACGCTTTACATTTGTTGGGGATTAAAGCCCCACAAGTGATGTAAAAGTTTGTTAGAATAGTAGAGTAAACTAAACCTAAGACTAAAGGAGAAACTATGAGTCGTATACGTACAATCATCATGGGAGCTGCTGGTCGCGACTTCCACAACTTCAACACTTTTTATCGAGGCAACGACAAGTATGAGGTGGTTGCTTTCACTGCTACCCAAATCCCCGGTATCGAGGATCGCCGCTACCCCGCTGTTTTGGCTGGTGAGCTTTATCCCGAAGGAATCCCCATTCTTGCAGAAGAAGACCTGCCTGAACTCATCGAAAAGTACGAGGTTGATGAAGTTTGTTTCGCATATAGCGATGTGCCCTATGAATACGTTATGTCGAAAGCAGCTATCGTCAATGCTTTAGGTGCAGATTTCCGCATGCTTGGCACCCGAGAGACTCAAATTGAGTCCACCAAGCCTGTGGTTGCTGTTTGTGCAACCCGCACTGGCTGTGGCAAGAGCCAAACCAGCCGCCGTGTGGTTGCTGACTTGCAGGAACTTGGTTTCAATGTTGTGGCTATCCGCCATCCTATGCCTTATGGCGACCTGGCAAAACAGGCTGTGCAACGCTTTGGCGAATTGGCTGACCTGGAAAAACACGAGTGCACCATTGAGGAACGTGAAGAATACGAACCCCATATCGAAAATGGTGTGGTCATTTATTCTGGTGTTGACTATGAAGCCATTTTGCGCGAAGCGGAAAAAGAAGCTGACATTATCGTCTGGGACGGTGGCAACAATGATATGCCATTCCTCAAACCCGACGTTTTGATTGTCGTAACTGACCCACACCGCGCTGGTGATGAATTGGCTTACTATCCTGCTGAAGTTAATGTGCGTTCAGCTGATGTTTTCGTTATCAACAAAGTGGATACCGCTAATCCTGAGCTGGTTGAATATGTCCGCCGCAACTTGCTGGAGACCAATCCTGAAGCTGTTATCGTTGATGCCGCTTCACCCATTTTTGTGGAAGATCCATTCGCTATTCGTGGCAAACGTGTTCTGGCTATTGACGAAGGCCCGACAATCACCCACGGTGATCTGCCCTACGATTTTGGTTACGTGGCTGCCCAACGCTATGGCGCAGGCGAAATTGTTGACCCACGTCCCTTTGCTGTTGGCGATTTGAAAGAAACTTTTGAGAAATTCCCCCACTTAGCCAACGTTTTGCCCTCGATGGGATACGGCGAAAAGATGATTCGTGACCTTGAAGCCACCATCGAAGCTTCTGACGTGGATATGGTTGTCAGCGGTACACCAATCGACCTGACACGCGTAATGAAAATCAACAAGCCCATGGTTCGCGTGACCTATGAACTGCAGGAAATTGGCTTCCCAACCTTGTTTGATGTGCTTGAAGAAGAATTCGGTTGGAAAGACGAAGAAGACGAAGAATAATATTTGCCTTCAGAACGAAGATATAAAGGGTCGGACTTTCCCGGCCCTTTTGTTATTAATGGGCATTTGGGGTGGAGCTTTTTTGAAGATTGTAGAATATAACTAATCAACTATGCTATAGTCCCAAAAATAATTTTTTACATGATGCTTTAATCTCGCGCTTGACTGTGTTAAACTTATCGCGTAGAAAGAAACGAAGGAAAAGTTATGTTTGTTGATTCAGTAATTATTTGGGTGGCGTCTGGTAAAGGCGGGGATGGTATCGTGCATATGCACCGCGAGAAGTATCGCGCCAAAGGTGGTCCAGATGGGGGCGATGGTGGTCGTGGAGGAGATATTGTTTTTGAAGTTGTTCCAACTCTGAATACACTTAACCGTTTTCACTATAACGAACGCTTTCAGGCTGAATCTGGCAAACCAGGGGGGCCAAGTAACCGATCGGGTAAATCTGCTCCGGATTTGACAATAGCAGTTCCTCCCGGAACGCTTATTTATAACGATGAAACTGCTGAGCTGATTGGTGACCTGGTGACACCCGGCCAAAAACTCATTGTGGCAAAGGGTGGCAGAGGTGGCAGGGGCAACCAACACTTCGCTACCAGTCGTCAGCAAGTGCCATTGACGGCTGAAAAAGGCGAACCTGGCGAAGAATTCACGCTTAGACTTGAATTGAAGCTCATCGCGGATGTTGGGCTGGTTGGGATGCCAAATGCCGGAAAATCGTCTATTTTAGCCGCCTCAACGAGAGCGAAGCCTAAGATAGCCAATTATCCTTTTACCACGCTGTTCCCAAATTTAGGCGTTGTAGAGCTCAATTTAGATACCACAATGGTGCTGGCAGATATTCCGGGTTTGATAGAAGGCGCGTCTGAAGGGGTGGGTTTAGGCCACGATTTTTTGCGTCACGTGCAGCGCACGCGAGTCTTAATTCATGTCTTGGACGGTATGTCGGAAGACCCGCTTCAGGATTTTGAAATTATCAATAATGAATTGGAATTCTTTGATGAGCATTTGAGTCGGTCACCACAAGTGCTTGTTTTGAATAAAATGGATTTGCCTGATGTGCAGGAGAAATTTGAGCACATCGCAAAAAGCTTGCAAGAGCAGGGCATTGAACTCATGCCTGTTTCTGCGGCAACCGGTTTGAACATGAAAGAACTCATGTGGAAGACTTACCAGGTTCTGCAGGATACGCCCATTGAAGAAAGCCAGGAGGAATTGCCGGTTTATCGGGCTGATGAAGATCCTCGTGCCTTCGAAATTGAACAAATTGAGGATGATACCTGGCTTGTGACTGGGAAGTTGGTTGAGAAGTCAGCAGCCATGACCCACTTTGACCAGCCTGGGTCAGTGCGTCGTTTCCAGCGATTGTTGGAACGCTTAGGCGTTGAAAAGGCCTTGCGCAATGATGGTATTCAGGAGGGTGACACGGTTGTGATTGGTGAGTGGGAATTAGTGTGGTGGGATTAAATCTTTTAGATAGGATACTTGCCTTTATGCCCTGTTTTGGTCGAGCCAATAACCTTAAATGAAAATGTCCACCGAACAGGTGAGGGGGGCACCCGCCCGGCGAACAATTTAATTATCATACAAGCGATTTGGAATGTCAAGAGATTTTTACATAAATTGGGTAATAACCAGCACACGATTTCACTATCGGCATTAAACTAAGATATTAAAATAAAACCCAGCCCTTGAATAAGCGTGCCGGACTGGGTTGGTATTAATTTACTATTGGTGCTTTTTAAAGTTCAGCTTTTTCGCCCACCGGCTTTAGCCACACAAAGCCATAGGGAGGCAAAGTGTAGTCACCAGCTTTGACAGTCTCGCCAGTTAGTACATCAAAATATTCTGGCGCGTCCGCGGGGAGGGTCCCATGCACGTCCTGGTCAATCAGGTTGTTGAGCACGATAAAGTGTTCACCTTCCCATTCGCGTTTATATGCCACCACGGTTTGTTTGCCTTCGGTGAAGTTAAGCCATTCGAATTCAGCCCAGCCGAACAGGGGATATTGCTTGCGTATTTTAATCATATGCCGCAATTGGTTGAGCAGAGAGTTTGGGTCAGCTTCCTGAGCTTCCACATTAACTTTTTCATAGCCAAATATCGCATCAGAAATCACTGGTGCGTACCATTTGTTCTTTGGTGCTTCCGAAAAACCAGTACTTGGTGTGGCATCCCACTGCATGGGCGTGCGCAAGCCGTTACGGTCGAATAAGCTGATATCATCGCCCATGCCAATTTCATCTCCGTAATACAAAAATGGCGAGCCGATCATGGTCAAAAGCATGGAGTTCATCATCAGGTTTTTGCGCAGGTCATTATCCAGCAAAGGTGCCAAACGACGGCGAATACCCAAATTGATGCGCTGTTTGGGGTCTGGTGAATAGGTTTCCCACATCCACTGACGTTCTTCCGGCGTAACCATCTCAAGCGTTAACTCATCATGGCAGCGTAAGAAGGTACCCCACTGACAGTATTTGGGCAGTTTAGGCGTTCGGGCAAGGATATCTTCAATTGGCTGACGGTCACCGCGTGCCAAGGCCATGAAAAGACGGGGCATGAGCGGGAAGTGGAAGTTCATATGCATTTCATCGCCATCGCCAAAGTATTCAATCACATCTTCGGGCCACATGTTTGCCTCAGAAAGCAGTAAAGTTTCGGGCGCGTATTCATCCACAAAAGCGCGCATGCGCTTCAAGAACGCATGGGTTTCAGGCAGATTTTCGCAATTGGTGCCTTCCCGTTCAAAGAGGTACGGCGGCGCATCAACGCGTAAACCGTCCGCGCCACGGTCAATCCAAAACTTGACAATATCCAGCATCTCTTGCTGGACTTCCTCATTGTCGTAATTTAAATCGGGTTGGGTCGAATAAAAGCGGTGCCAATAATACTGACCGCGCACTTCGTCCCAAGCCCAGTTGGATGTTTCGCTATCGGTAAAAATAATGCGCGCGTCAAGGTATTTTTGGTCTGTGTCTGACCAGACGTACCAGTCTTTATATTTGGCATGTTCGGGATGATTGGGGTCGCGCGAGGCCTGGAACCAGGGATGCAAATCTGAACTGTGATTAGGAATAATCTCAACGATGATGCGAATTCCCCGTTTGTGGGCTTCGCTGATGAGCGTGTTGAAATCATCTATCGTGCCATAAGCAGGAAATATACTCTTAAAATCTGAGACGTCATAGCCATCATCACGCAAAGGCGAAGGCATGATGGGCAAAAGCCAAACCGCGTCGATGCCGAGATCTTTGATGTAATCCAGCTTAGATGTCAACCCTGGCAGATCACCCCAGCCATCAGCGTTGCTGTCGCGATAAGCACGCACATTTAGTTCCATAAAGATTGCAGTTTTGTACCAGTGTTTGTCAGTTTTATTCATTTATCACCTTTCAAGTTATCGCCAGGCAGTACCTGGCGTATTTTTTAATCATATTATTATTTGTTCCCCCAAATTAGCACCAATCTGCATTCGCAGACTGGTGCTAAGAAGATTTTATCCTTTGACCGCGCCAGCCATCATGCCACGTACAAAGTAACGTTGCAAGGCAAAGAAAACGATCATTGGCAGCAACATGGAAAGGAAAGCAGCCGCGGTGAGCAAATGCCAGCCAGCTCCTAATGACGTGACCATATTGCTGATTTGGTAGGTCATCACGGGTTTATTGCCGCCCAGGAAAACGAGTGAGACAAGCAGATCATTCCAGACCCATAGGAACTGATAAATTGCCAAAGACGCGATGGCGGGAGTTGTGAGGGGCAGAATGATGGTCTTAAAGATCGTCCAATGGTCTGCGCCATCAAGGTAGGCAGATTCAAACAAATCTTTGGGGAGCGCACTCATTGTGTTGCGCAATAAATAGATTGCATAAGGCAAGCCAAAGCCAGTATGGAACAACCATACCGCAGGGAAGGTGCCATTTAGCCCCATGCCGGCGAACATTCTTAGCACTGGCACGAGCGTCATCTGAATGGGCACCACTTGCAAGCCTACCAGAATCGCAAAAATCGCATAGCGTCCTTTGAATTTCATCCATGAGAGCGCGTAAGCGGCGAAAAGTGCGATGGCGATAGGTATAATCGTTGAGGGAACCGTTACCGCGATGCTGTTAAGGAACGCGCGTCCCATACCTCGTGGGTTGAGCAAATCTTTAATGGAACAGCTCATTCCCAGGGGCTTTATGCCACTTTTGCAATCTTCCAGATAGCTTTTGGTGCCACGATAACCCGTGAGCGCGTCTACGTAGTTGTTGATGGTAAAGCGTGTGCCGAGTTTTTCAACATAACTGGCGTTGGGGTCGGGGTGTTGGGCAGACTCAGGTCCGTTGTTAACGTTCAGAGCTGTCCACCATCCGGTGGTGTTAATCAGTGCTACGGGTCTAAACGAGGTGACCAAGAGACCGATTGTTGGTATAAGCCATACAATCAAGATGAGCACAATGCCAATGCCAGTGAGGAGCTTGGTGAAATCATATTTTCCGTTAGATTTAGTACGGGTTAGGGAAATCATCGCATTGCCTCCTCTTTCATAAAGCGCCGAATGTTCATGATGATGAACGGCACAATGAACAGAATCAAAATTACAGCAATGGCTGTACCGCGTCCGTATTGCGAGTTGGTGTACATCTCAGTATACATGCGCGTTGCCAAAACGTTCGTGCCAAAGTTGCCACCGGTCATCACATAAACGATGTCAAAGAGCTTGAGTACATTGATAACCATTGTGGTAATCACGACGATAATCGTGGGCATGATGATGGGCACTTGGATTTTGGAGAAGACTTCAAAATCGGTCGCGCCGTCAATGCGTGAGGCTTCAATGACTTCTTCGGGAATGGATTTAATTGCCGCGGAAAGCAGGGTCATACAGAAGCCGGTCCACATCCAAATACCCACAATGATGAGCATAAGAGTGTTAAGCGGTACTTTAGACAAAAATGCAACCGGCTCACCGCCAAAAGCGCTGATAATAGCGTTTAAAATACCGGTTTGCACTTGTGAGGTGCCATAGTTATAAACGAATTTCCAAATAACGCCCGCACCTACAAAGGAAATCGCCATAGGCATAAAAATAATCGATTTGGCTAAGGCTTCACTCTTGATACCATCTACCCAAACCGCGAATACAAGACCGATAATGACGGTCCCTGAGACCATCCCCAACAGCCATTTGAGCATATTGCCATAGGATGAAATCCAAAAGCTATCCCAAAGGGCTTTGGGAGAACTTGTGTTAAGTTCGTTGCTAAGCGCATAGCGGTAGTTTTCAAACGCGCCCCAGCAAGGTTGACCTTCTCTACAAGTTACTTCAGCAGATGCGCTACCATCCGCGTTTTTAAAACTCAAACCAACGGTGTTAATCATTGGGTAGAGAATAAAGATGGTCATGATAATAATTGCAGGCAGTAAGTAAAGCCAGGGTACTAAAGGCTTCTGCCGCATTACAGGTGCTACAGTTGGTTTTGCCATCTTGCCTCCCGGTAATTGCAAAAATTGTAAAAAAGGAGGCGCTTTCATAAAGCGCCTCCTTTGGAATTGGTTTTATTGAATCATTGCGTCTGCTTGTGCAGCGGCGATGCTATTCAGGATTTCATCCAGGTCACCACCGTTGACGAAGTCAGTAATTCCCTTGAACTCTGCACTGCCAAAGCCACCGGGGATTGAGTCGCCGATGTCGGGTGTGAAGCCAGTTGCTGAAGAGAGCAACTCAGCCTTGTGAATCATCTCTTCTGTTGCATAGAATGCGTTTCCAGCAGCGTTGGGGGTCAGGTCAAAACCGATGGTTGCCCAGGTTTCGCCACCCTTGTTGGAGGACAGGTACTTCACTAATGAGCGAACTGCGGGTGTGTCGTTGAAGACCATCAGCCAGTCAGAACCACCTTGCAGACCTTGCGCGCCAGGGACACCAAAGAAAGCGTAATCGACGCCGTAGACCTTGTCAGGATAGGTTCCAAGCAGGGTGCCACTCGCGAAGCCTGATTGTTTAACCATGTAGGCTTCGGGGGTGTCGGAGAAGACTTTCAAAATTGCATCGTTAAAGCCAGTTGAAAGTGTACCTTCAGCACCTGCGACGGTGTAGGCAGGATCCATGGCCCATTTGCCGTAGATTTCGTATGCTTCTTTCACGGCGGGGTCGTTGTAGGCGATTTCGCCAGAGATAATTTTGTTGACAAAGTCAGGTCCCTGGGTAACCAGCAGGATGTCCTGGATGAAGTCAGTACCAGTCCAACCGGTTGCGTCACCAGATTCCATACCCATCGACCAGGCAACATTGCCATCAGCTGCCATTTTATCGACCAATGCAACGAGTTCGTCCCAAGTTGCGGGAACATTGTAACCAGCAGCTTCAAAAGCAGCGGGGCTGTACCAAATCAAGGTTTTGGGGTCAGCTTTGACGGGCAAGCCGAGCCATTTGCCATCGATGGTGCCAATGTCGCCCCAGTAGCCAGCGTAATTGCTTTTGTCAGCGCCAAGGGTGTCCATGGGTACCAGTTTGTCTTTGTATTGGGTCAGTTGAGGAACCTGCCAAAAAGCGATATCTGGCGGAGTGCCGGCTTGCACACGGGTGTCAAGCAGGGCCTGGTCGCGTGAGCTTTCGGGGCTTACGGAAGTCTTACAAGCTTCCATCCAGGGCGCCAAAATCGCGGTCAGTTTGGCTTCTTCTTCACCAGACCACTGGTAAAGCATTGATACGACATCACCTTCGTTTACGCCGGTGCAATCAATGTCACCGACAACAGGTTCTTCAGCAGGCTTTTCTGCAGGGGCTTCCACAGGGGCTTCCACGGGAGCTTCCGCGGGTGGTTGTTCGGGTTTTGCACAAGCGCCAAGAACGAGGGCGAAAACCAGCAAAATTGCTGTAATTGAAAAAAGTTTACTGATATGTTTCATTACTACTCCTTTAAATTTTATTTGTTTTTTTCTTAAGTTTGTTGTGGCGTATTTCAATTCTTCTTATGGCCTCCTTTCGAGATGAGCCGTTGATTGGCGAATAATTAATTGAGTTGGCAGGGTGATAGCACGATTTTGGCTAAGATCACCTTGCATCAGTTGTATTAGCAGATGACAGGATTGTTCTGCAATCTCTTTCGCAGGAATTTGAATGGTTGTTAAATTAGGCGTTACGTATGACGCCATGGGAATATCATCAAAACCAACAATGGATATATCTTCAGGGATTCTCAATCCGGCATCACGAATAGCTGCCATGGCACCAAAGGCGACACTATCACTTGCCACAAACACAGCGGTAAAATTAAGGTTGTTATCTAAGAGTGATTTCATTCGGTCGTAACCCGAATGACCGTTAAAGTCCGCATAACGCACAAGGCTTTCATCAAAAGCAAGACCGGCGTTTTCTATCGCGGCTTTGTATCCTTCATAACGTTGGTTGGCTGATGTATAAGGTCGGGCTGCGTTGGTGATGCATGCAATGCGCTCGTGTCCTAATTCAATAAGATGCTCAACAGCTGCTTTGGCAGCCTGCACATTATCAATATCAACGGAGTAAAGATTAGAGCCTGGTATATAACCCATTAATACAGCTGGAATTTCAGCTTCCTCAAGGGCTTTTAAACCAGTATCATCCTCACGGGGAGTCATAACTATCATGCCATCAATCTGACGGGCACGGGTGAGTTCCAGATAGGTACGCAGTTGTTGCCCGGGTTCAACCCATTCAACGAGCAATCCGAGTCCATTTTGCTTCACAACATCCAATAAGCCACCTAAAATTTGAGGCAGAAAAGGGTCAGTCGCGATGTATTCTGGGCTGCGGGTCATGATAAGGCCAATCGCCTTGGCACGTTGAGATGCCAAAGCGCGCGCGGAGGCATTGGGGACGTAACCCAATTCTTTGGCTGCGTTGCGGACTTTTGCGGCAGTTTTGGGGCTGATCGAAAAGCGCTTTACATTATTCAGGACAAACGATACAGTTGTTCTTGATACGCCTGCATAATCTGCAACATCCTGACTTGTAACTTTCTTCTTCATAGGTGTCCTCACCCGTTTGAATTAATAAAATTGTGTTTTCTAAGGGCTATTAACGCGTGTTAATAGTATGACTAAAGTATAGCCATAAAATTTGAGAAAGTCAACAATTTGTAAACGTTTTGTAATGATAAATGAACATTAATTGTTGAAACTTATTGTTAATACTTATAGCGGGTTGTTGGATACATTGGCTTAGCCATAACCCCCCGCACATCTATACAAAAAACAGCTTGTACCCAAGAGTCTGGAGTGAGCGCATCATTCCATTACAGTTTTGGAAATATCAGACCGTTTTTTATTTCTTATGTGCTATCACTTTTTATCGGATTGCCCACCAAAGACTAACCGAAACAACCACCATCATTATGGCCAGAACCACCGAAGCCAGCAACTGACCAATAGCTACCGCTGGAACAGGTTCCATTGGCCATGGTTTTATAAAAACAGCCAAACAAGCCCTAAAGACCCACACCAAAGTCAAGAATGAATAAAATATTATTGTTTCACGATTTAATGAAAAAGCGCTTTTGCCCAATAAAATCAATATTAGGCTAATTCCAAACAGCAAAGCTGAAAAGCAATAGTTTGTATAATCAATCCCCACGATAAGGTTTTCATATTGCATGGGAAGGTAGTCGTACCATCGAAAAAGACGTGGTACAAAAAAGTGCCAGAGACCCACCAGCGTGCTGACAGTCAAACTGACATAATACAAAACTTTTATTGCTTTATTCATGACTTTCCCTTTCGCTGCTATTTAAAACTATGTGTATTCAACTTTAGCTAATCAAGTTTATGTGCTTAGAAGCCCGCTTAATTGTTTAACAGGAAGCTTCATCGAAAAACTTGAGAATCTGACTAAAAAGCTCCTCATTGACTTGATTAATCAACGGAAGGTCAGCTTTTTCAACCATCTCCCCACGAAATTCAATGGCGCGTGCTTCAAATTCTTCTTTAGGAAGATCTTGTATGGTATTCATCTTTGCCGCAAAATCTTCATTTAATGTGGCAATGTGCGAGATGGCTTCGGCAGAATGGAGAATGCCGTTGTGGTCATTCTGTCCTTTCTTTGTGATAATCAAAGTTTGCACATTCGGATTACTCAACTTAGTCTGATAGGCGATAATCGAAATCTTGTCGAGCGGAATCATCTCGTCCTGGTTGCCATGTACCAAAAGGATGGGTGTATCTTTCGAATTGATGCTGTCCAGGGCGTTGCGCGTAAAATTTTTCGGGCCGTATGTCAGTAACTGACTGATATTGAATAAAAATTTCATTCCGCCTAAATCCCTTCCCATCATCTGCGAGCCCTGGTCAATAAGCAGGTCAGTCGGATAGGCGTAGCCTGCCAGCGAAACCGCAGCGACAATATTTTCATGACGTCCCAAAGCCTCAGCGACAGCAAAACCGCCCCAGCTGTGGCCCATGAGATAAATCGGGAGATCCTTCAGCGTATCAGATGAATGGATATAGTCGAATGCTGCATCAAGGTCCAGCGCGGACTGTAGCAACCCAACCGTACTTTTGCCTTCACTCATACCGGAACCGGTGCCATCATAGGCAAAAACGCGATAGCCGGAATCAACCATGTAGATAATTTCGTTGATGTAGTCTTCGTGACCACTGCCCAAGCCATGGCTGAAAATGAGCAGCCGATCTGCATCCTTATCGCCATAGAGAAAGCCTTGCAAGCGATTTTTACCGGATAAAAATGTGACTTCCTCGCGTGGATATTGACTTTGGTAATGCTCATATCTGTAATTCACCACCGGATAGTCAGGATAATCACCCCGTGTAAATGAAGAAGTGACAGTGTAATGCATCATTCCGGTGATGACAATTAATCCCAGCAAAAGAATAATCAATATGATGGATAAAACTCTTG
>JAAZIH010000071.1 GCA_012800995.1 Chloroflexota bacterium | reverse complement strand
TTCGTTTTCTTCAAAATTGTCTTTATTTATTTCTGTCACAATTAAATCCAATCGCTATTGCATTATGCCTAAGCATCAAAGCGCAATTATACCTTAACATGTTAAGCTTTTTTCTTACGGGAGGCGCCACGTTCTGCAGAGCTTCCCTTTTTAGGGCGATCCACCCGTTCAGTGCGTTCGCGTTTTTTCAAAACAAGGCGAATTGGGGTGCCCAAAAAAGGATAAACTTGCCTGATTTGATTTTCCAGATAGCGCAAGTAGGTAAAATGCCCTAATTTCGGGTCATTACAATAGAGCATGAATGTTGGTGGTTCGCTGCGTACCTGGGTGCCATAATAAATATGGAAAGGTTTGCCCGTGCCACTGGGAGCCTGATGTTTGTCTTGCGCTTCTACCAAAATCTTGTTGAGTTGTGAGGTGCTCATTTTATAAAGGCGTTCTTTTTGCACTTCCATTACAAGCGGTAATAATTGATGAACACGCTGACCGGTCTCCGCTGAAATAAAGACAATGGGCACGTAAGGCAAAAAGTTCAGTTCCTGTCTGATGCGGTTTTCGAATTCAATCGCGGTGTAACTGTCCTTTTCAATCAGATCCCACTTATTGACAGCCAGAATAACACTCTTCCAGGCATCTTTGATGAAGCCAGCAATGTGCGTATCCTGCGCGGTAATTCCACTGACCGCGTCAATAAGCAAAATGGCGATGTCACAGCGTTCAATCGACTGCATCGCGCGCAAAACTGAATATTTTTCCACACCAGGCGTAATGGATCCGCGCTTGCGAATGCCAGCTGTGTCAATTAAGGTAAATTCCTGTTCATCAAAGATAAATTTTGTGTCAATTGAATCGCGGGTTGTGCCGGGAATATTGCTGACGATCATACGTTCTTGTCCAACAATTTTGTTTAGCAAGCTGCTTTTTCCCGCGTTGGGTTTACCTACAATGGCGACTTTAATCGACTCATCTTCACTATCATCATCAATCGCGTGCGGAAAATGTTCCACAATCGCATCCAGCAAGTCACCAGTTCCGGTGCCATGAATAGCGGAAATCGCGTAGGGTTCTCCGAGCCCGAGCGAATAGAAATCCATTGAACCTAACCATGCTGATTTACTCTCAGCTTTGTTCGCCACCAAAAGGATGGGCGTTTCGTCCTGACCATCCACGGATTTTTGTCGCCGTCGCAGGATATCAACAATCTCTAAATCCGCCTGAGTCACGCCTTGTTGGGCGTCAACCAAGAGGAGAATCACATCAGCTTCAGACATGGCAATTTCTGCCTGGTCGCGGATATCCCGAATGAACTCTTTTGAACCAATGGATAAAGGCTCCTGGGTGCGTTGCTTGCTGGGGTCAATGCCACCCGTATCGACCACAAAAAAATCATAACCAGCCCAGTGGCTCTCTGCCACAAGGCGATCGCGGGTTGTGCCGGGCACATCATCAATAATAGCTAATCGTTCACCAATCAGACGATTGAAGAGCGTGCTTTTGCCAACGTTAGGTCTGCCAACGAGTACTACTACGGGTTTTTGCATCATTATTCCTTGAAAATATTGTCGTTATTTAGGTCTGATAAGAACCTCAATCGAATCTGGAACAATCTGGTAATTTATGGAGTCATCCGGTAAAACAATCGTTGCATGCAGGTCATGCGTTCCAGGTCGGATATCAGTCAAATCCAACGCGACCGTCAAGTTTTGGGCGGTAAGTTCATTCAGTAAATTCATTGGGCCAGTCAGATAAACATCCACAGTTGAAATATTCAAGACTGCTTCCAAACCCATGGGCGTGTTCAATAACGTAATAGGCACGCCACGTATGCTTTTCGTGGTGATGGTCGGTTCGATGGTTATTTTTACAATCACTTTGATATCACCTGCCAACTTAACGCCTGGTGGCAGATTGAGGCTTACCTCTTGCTCAAAACTTTCATTTCGCCCATTGAGGTTTATTGGCTCAGTTTGAATAAGGTCTGGCAAACTATCTGTCTGATTTGGATTCTCGGCATAAATGGTTACCACCTGGGGTGTAATTTCAGTGTGGGTAATTTGATAACCAAATGCTGGCGAGCCAATCGGGATAAGTGCCAAAAATGCGTTCTTATAGCCACCCTTTTGCAAGATAGGGATAGTAACGTTAATCCGCGAGGGACTAAGCGTCAGTCCTTCAATCACGGTGCCTTGCGAGTCAACTGCCTGCAGCGCCACTTGTTTGTTGACATTCCCAGTTACTGTACTCATATCGATTGTCGCCAAAACCTCACTGACTTTTGCCATCTTCGATTCAGGTCCGGTCACCTGCACCTCAGAATATTCAAGACGGGCTTTGCGCGCTTCCATCCCCATAGAAAGATTGCCTGTTTGATTCAGTTTGATGGCGAAAGTTTGCGTGACCAGTTTTTCGAGGCTGAGGCGCACCGTTTTGGGGCTATAGTCAACTAACTTTGCTGGTTTAACATCTATTGATATGTCAGGCACCAATTCAAGCTGACCTTCTTGTAGCGCTGAGATGTTAATCGTCGCGCGAATGAGATTGATATCATTTGACAAGGCATTATGCACCGAACGTGGTGCTTTGATGGTAACCGTTACATTTCCAGCGCTTTGCTCGCTGATGGTAAATTGTGGGTTTTGCCCCAAAATTTCAATCGGTATTGGCCGGGTGTGGGTAATTTCCTCAGTAGGATCTTTTGAATTTACCGCTGAAAACCAAACAAAAAAGGAAAGCAATAAAGATGTGAGGATAATGGGTATTAATGAAAGAATTTTCTTATACCACTTCATAGTGCGTTAATTCTCCCCTTCTGAAGTTTCTTTTTTGAAAATATTCAGGATGCTCCGTTTGCCATCTTTTTCCTGGCTGGTCGTTTGCAGGGTTATAAAGGCGCGTAAGCTGTTACGCAATTGCTCACTGTCCAGGCGGCGAATAAGGCGACCTTGCTGGGCGATAGAAATTGTACCGGTTTCTTCCGAAACGACAACTGCGATCGCGTCGCTCACTTCGCTGATGCCTAATGCTGCCCGGTGTCTTAGGCCTAAAGAGCGTTCCACAGAGACGTATAAAACACCACTGCTCGAAAGGGGCATCACGCAGGAGGCGGCTTTGATGCGGTTATCTTCGATAATGACCGCGCCATCGTGCAAGGGCGTGTTGGGGTAAAAAATCTGCATGAGCATTTGTGGGCTAACTTCAGCGTCAATCATGACCCCGTTTTTGTAGTATTGGTCCAAATATTGGCTGCGGCGAATGACAATAAGCGCGCCATGTTTTCGCTCCGAAAGCTGCACAGCGGCATCAGAAACGGCTTGAATTGTTTTCTCGAGTTGCTCTGTTGCCCGTTGGCTGCGTTTGTTGCTGAAAATGTTTAGATGTCCTAAATTACCCATTCGTCCTAATCCACGCCGGATTTCAGGGGCGAAAATAACTGGTATGGACAGAATCAAAACCGGTGTCAGGGTAGATACCAACCACGCGAAACCCGGTAAATTGACCATTGAGGTAAGCAGGGTGATGACAATGACCACCACCAAAACACCCCGCATGAGCGTTTGCCCTTCAGTATCGCGCAGAAGATATAAGAAGACGGCAAAAATCGCTGCCACCAATAGGATGTCAATCAGACTCGCCCAGGTGAAGCGTTGCCATACAAAAAGGAAATTACTAATCAGTTCCGACATTGCTTGTTAACTTTCTCCACTATAAAGTATACCCTTTTTACGCTCCTTCAACAGGGCAAAATTGCAACAAATTTATTTTTCTAAGGCAATGATCTCAGAAACCTTTGTCGAACATGAGATACCCATGCCAAGTGGGACAGCTAAACAATTCTACAAAAGAAAAAGGCTACCCAAGATACGGATAGCCTTTCGTTTCAAATTTCAGTATCAGCCAATATGCTAAATGCCAGCGGCTTTCTTGAGTGCCTCAACGCGGTCGGTGCGTTCCCAGGTGAAGTCCACATCATCGCGTCCAAAGTGGCCATAGTTGGATGTCTGGCGATAGATGGGTTTGAGCAAATCCAAATCGCGAATCAAAGCGCGTGGACGCAAGTCGAAAACCTGTTGCACGATTTCAGCCAATTTGTCATCAGCAATTGCACCGGTGCCAAAGGTATCCACATTGACGCTCAATGGCTCGGGGATGCCAATCGCGTAGGCAAATTGCAGTTCACAACGAGTTGCCAGTCCGGCTGCCACGATGTTCTTGGCAACCCAGCGTGCCGCGTATGCCGCGGTGCGGTCAACCTTTGTTGGATCCTTGCCGCTAAACGCGCCACCACCATGACGTCCCATGCCACCGTAAGAGTCACAAATGATCTTGCGACCGGTCAAACCAGCATCACCCATTGGGCCACCCACCACAAATCGACCGGTGGGGTTGGTGTAGATGATGGTGTCTTCATCGATCAGCTCAGCAGGAATAACGGGCTTAATCACATGCTCGATGATACCTTCGCGAATGGTTTCGTTTGAAAGATGAACGCCTTCGAATTTATCGGCATGTTGGGTGCTCACCAAAACGGTATGCACCCGCTTGGGTTTGCCGTAGGCATATTCGATGGTTACCTGGCTCTTGCCATCTGGATACATCCAGGGCAAAATGCCGGCTTTGCGCACTTCCGCCATGCGGCGGGTAAGCTTGTGGGCATAATAAATGGGCATGGGCATCAATGTTGGTGTTTCGTCACAGGCATAACCGAACATCATACCCTGGTCGCCGGCACCACCCGCGTTGATGTATTCTTCGGTATATTCCACTTCCTGGGTGCGACCTTTGCGATCAACGCCCTGTGAAATATCAGGCGATTGGCCTGCCAAAGCGGTAAGCACGCCACAGACCTCGGCATCAAAACCTTTCTTGCCACGATCATAGCCAATATCTTTAACTACCTTGCGCACTAAGCTGTCGATATCCACAAAACCATTTGTGGTCACCTCGCCGAAAACCATCACATAACCGGTTTTGGCAGCGGTTTCGCAAGCCACCCGGCTAAAGGGGTCCTGGCGCAGCAATTCATCCAAAACCGCGTCACTAACTTGGTCACAAAGTTTGTCGGGGTGCCCTTCTGTAACCGATTCCGAAGTAAACAAATACTTGGGTAAATTGGCAAAATTTGACATCAAAAAACCTCCTCAGGTTAGTAATAAAAAGCCCCGCGACTGAGGGGCAAGTTGTTTGAGATTTCTCACCTCTCATCTTCCAGTTTTCCTGTCGGATTTGGCACCATGCGTGTCATGCTGGTTGCCGA
>JAAZIH010000070.1 GCA_012800995.1 Chloroflexota bacterium | reverse complement strand
GTGCTCTTGTTTTAATATACTTTACTAAATAAAAACAAACATTGATTAAAGGAGACACAATGAAATATCCACAAGAACTCAGATACCTCAAGACCGATGAATGGGTCAAAGTTGAAGACGGCATTGCCACCATCGGCATCACTGACTATGCGCAAGACGCCCTCTCCGACGTCGTTTATGTTGAATTCGAAATCGATCCCGATGACGAAGTGAGCGCTGGCGATAGCATCGGCACCATCGAATCTGTAAAAGCTGCTGCCGAAGTCCACTTCCCTGTCAGTGGAACTGTGTTGGAAGTTAACGAAGAAGTCGTTGACGCTCCTGAAATTCTCAACCAGGAACCCTATGAAGGTGGTTGGTTAGTGAAAGTCCAGGTTTCAGACGAAAGTGAACTGGATAGCCTCATGGACGCCGACACCTACGAAGCATACTGCCAGGACCGATAATCTATGTTTACACCCCACACACAAAAAGATGTGGAGGTGATGCTTAAATCATTAGGTATTGAAAGAATCGAGGATCTCTTCTCAGAGATCCCCGAAAAGTTTCGGTATCCTAAACTGGACCTTCCAGATCAGCTAACTGAAATGGAAATCCTGTCAAATTTAGACAGCATCGCCTCCGCCAATGGAAGCACCAAGGAGCTCCTAAGTTTCCTGGGTGCGGGTGCTTATGACCACTACATCCCAGCCGCGGTTGACAACCTTTTGCAACGTGGCGAGTGGTATACCGCTTATACCCCCTATCAGCCTGAAGTTTCTCAGGGAACTCTACAGGCAATTTTTGAATTCCAGAGTCTCATCTGTCAGCTCACCGGCATGGCAGTATGTAACGCCTCGCATTATGACGGTGCAACCGCTGCCGCTGAAGCGGCAATCCTGGCTGACAGCCACTTTAGAGGAAAACGCAATAAATTCCTCGTCTCTCGCGCGGTCAACCCTCAATATCGTGCAGTGATGCGCAGCTATTTCCGCCCACATGATGACATTCAAATCCTGGGCGATGACCAGGAAACTGGCATCAATGCTGATATGGCAAAACTAATTGAACTGATTGACAAGGACACCGCGCTCGTCCTCGTACAATACCCAGACTTTTTCGGTCGGGTCATTGATTACAAGCCCCTCATTGAAGCCGCTCACGCGCATGGTGCGCTCGTTGCAGTGGCGACAAACCCCACCGCTTTGGGCATCTTAACTCCCCCCGGTGAACTTGGCGCGGATATCGTCATTGGTGAAGGACAACCCCTCGGCATTCCCTTGTCTTATGGTGGACCCTACCTGGGTTATTTTGCGGTAACAGAAGAACTTTTGCGCAAAATCGCCGGTCGTCTGGTTGGTCAAACCACAGACATAGATGGCAACCTGGCTTATGTACTCACCCTCACCGCGCGCGAACAACACATTCGCCGCGGAAAGGCGACCTCGAATATTTGCAGCAACCAAGGCTTAATGACCCTTGCCGCGACCATCTACATGACCGTCCTGGGCAAAGAAGGCTTCAAGGAAGTTGCCAATTTGTGTTACCAAAAGGCACATTTTGCTGCTGATCAGCTTAGCCAGGTTGATGGCTACCAGCTCGCTTTCCCAGAAATACCCTTCTTCCACGAGTTTGTTGTTAAATCCGAACGTCCAATAGACGAAGTGCTTGAATGGCTGCGCGATCATGATATTCTCGGTGGTTACGACCTAAGTCAAGACTATCCTGAGTTAGAAAACCATCTCATGTTAGCTGTAACAGAAAAAATCTCCCGCGAAGATATTGAATTCTTGACCGCGGTGCTTGAGGAGGAATATCATGACTGAACCCACCATCTTTGAAATGTCCTCTCCAGGTCGCCGTGGCGTAAAAATGCCCGTCTCTGACGTGCCCGAAGTGGCATTGCCAAAAGGCTTTGAACGCCAGGAACTTCATTTCCCTGAAATCTCCGAACTTGAAGCAGTGCGCCACTTTACACGTCTTTCTCAACTTAACCACGCCATCGATACAGGCTTCTACCCCCTGGGTTCCTGTACGATGAAATACAACCCCAAAATCAACGAAGTAACCACACGCCTTTCAGGTTTTGCCAACACGCATCCCTTACAGCCTGAAGACACCGTGCAAGGCAACCTCTATCTGATGTATCAACTGCAAGAAATGCTGGCTGAAATCGGTGGTTTTGCAGGTACCACATTACAGCCTGCAGCCGGCGCGCATGGCGAACTGGTTGGCGCGTTGATGATCCATGCTTACCACAAAGACCGCGGCGAGCACCAACGTGTGCGCATGCTCATCCCCGACTCCGCCCATGGCACTAACCCCGCCACGTCTGCCATGGTTGGCTTCGATATCGTGCCCTTGGCAACCGATGCCCGTGGCAACGTGGATCTTGGACATCTGAAATCTCTCGTTGATGACCGCTTGGCTGGGCTCATGCTCACCAATCCCAACACGCTCGGTCTCTTCGACGAAAACGTCGAAGAAGTTATCAAAATTGTTCATGATGCTGGCGGCTTGGTGTACGGTGATGGCGCCAACATGAACGCGATTTTGGGTGTCACCCAACCCGGTAAGATCGGTTTCGATATCTTGCATTACAACTTACACAAAACTTTCTCAACACCCCACGGCGGTGGCGGTCCTGGGTCTGGCCCGGTTGTTGTCGCTGAACGCTTGCTCGACTTCTTGCCCGATCCTGTTGTGGGCATCATTGAAGAAGGTGATGACGAAAACCCACCCCTTTACGGTTTAGTAACCCCCGCCAAGACAATTGGACGCATTAAAGCATTCCATGGTCATTTCGGTATTCATGTAAGAGCCTTCACCTACATCTCAATGTTAGGTGCAATTGGTTTACGCAATGCTGCTGAAAAAGCCGTGCTCAACGCCAACTACATGCAAGAAAAGCTTAAAGGCACCTACACCTTACCTTACGACCGCAGCTGTATGCATGAATTTGTACTTGAAGGATTCTGGGATGATGTACCTGGCATTCAAGCCCTGGACATCGCCAAACGCTTAATCGACTATGGCATCCATCCACCCACCAACTACTTCCCGCTTATCGTGAAAGAAGCCTTGATGATTGAGCCAACTGAAACCGAAAACCTTGAAACGCTTGACAGATTCGTTGAAGTCATGCTCAAAATAGCCGAAGAAGCGCGTACCCAACCAGAATTGCTTAAAAACGCGCCCCACAACGCGCCCATCAAACGCGCTGATGAACTCAAAGCAGCAAAAGAATTGATTTTGTGTTGCTATCCTTCGGAAGAAATGTAGAATTAGTTAGTTAGTTAGTTAGTTAGTTAGTTTTTGGAGTTAAAAGGCAGCCCGTAGTTGGACTGCCTTTTTTAATCAAGTCACTATTCTGTTATTTCAGAGATTTCTTATAGGCTTATTTTTTCGCCACTGTCAATTGTTCAGTTATTTGAATAAAAAACTCAGAGCTCCACACTGACAGTGATTCCTGATTGCGCACAAAAGGTTCAACATCTTCTTTCGCTTTTTTGAAGTCTATCGTTTCAAAATGCCTCTGAAGATCTTGCTTCAAATCCGACAATGCATAATCCTGAGCAGAATATAGGTAATCACTTTGCACCAAGCGCGCGTACAAATGGGCAATATTTACCGGCACAGATCGTGATAAGAAAAAAATATAATCGTACAAATCCCGTCCTTTTATCCGTGTTTTCCATGCACGGCATAACACCGCGTGGATCTTGCCTGCAAAAAGTGATGGCGCATCATACAAGGCAATTTCATAAGGCGATGGCAGAAGACGATATTTATGTTCGATATTTGCATACGCAGGCGGATTTGTATCTACCTTAAATTTTATTTTTATCTTTTCCCTGCCATGAATTCCTTGTAATACTTCATCACCATAAAAAAGCAAAATATGTTCTTTTGTGTTTGCCTTTACAAATGCTGATTGAATGTTTGAATCAACTCGTTTCTCTTTTTCAGTAATCTCAATATTTAAGCCACAGGATTGCATTTCCTTTTCTAAAGTGGAAAAATAAGCACTCAAATCAAAATTTTCATTGCTTGTTAATAAGGAAAAATCCAAATCTTCTGAGAAACGATCCAAGCCATAAAAAATACGCAAAGCTGTTCCGCCATAGAATGCCGCCTGTTTAAAGAAACCCGATTTTGATAAGCCATACAAGACAATTTCTTGCATAATTTCTTTTACGACATTTTTTCTGTTAGTCAGACGATATTCACCATAGTTACGCAACATTTGTTCAATAATGGTGTTCATGAGCTCTTCCTAATCATCTTAATAAGCAATTTGTGATTTGTTGTACGGTAAAAACGGGCATAATACGCCATTTTATTGAAATCCAATAATGTTAATTCAGACTCATCAATTCTCAAATTTGAGAATAGAAGTTCCGATAACGCATCCTGATTTGCGACAGGAGAAAGTGTGTACAACTTATCACAAAGCGCCTTCTCGGCATCCGCGATTAAAAAAACATTTTCACCAGACTTTACAATCTGAATTCCCAGCGGGTAAGCCTTTTTTGGGACGTCACGATAAGTAAAAAGTCCAAATTCGGTCTTGAACTGCTTTTTCTTCTTCTTATCAAAAGTAGCAGAACTGTAAACATATACTGCTTCAGGAATAAGCCCCCAGTACGAAAGCGCAAAATCAAATGATAAATACGAAGGTCCGTAAATACTGGCAGCCAAAAAATGCCCTGGTATTTCTCTATCGGTTGTATAGAGCCCTCTTACAACAGGAAATAGTGTTCCTTCAGATACCATCCGCGCAATTTTATTCGCTGGATAGCGATATTCCCCTTTTTCTTCCATTAACATCGCAGTTGTCTTTATCATATTTTCACCACTTATTGGAATAATAATCCATTATCTGGTGAAAATCAAGCATTCAATTCGAGATTATTGGCAATTCAGCCCCAGCTTTATGTCAGTAATCGTCCAAGAAAAGATATAGCACTGAAAGAAAATTGAGACCAAGATTAGTCTTTTAAAATCATCGAAACCGGACAGTGGTCTGAGCCCATGATATCGTCATGGATAATCACATCCTGCACACGCGGCAGAAGCTCTTTGCTAATCAAATAGTAGTCTAAACGCCAGCCCACATTCCGCAATCGCGCGGCCGTGCGGTAAGACCACCAGGTGTAGGCTTTTTCGCGGTCAGGATAAAGCTGCCTGAAAGCGTCCACAAAGTTATGTTCCAGATACTTGTCAATCCAGGCACGTTCTTCGGGCAAGAAGCCGGTTGTTTTTGAATTCGCCTGCGGGTGTTCAAGGTCAATTTCACGGTGCGCGGTGTTAAAATCGCCCGTAATAATCACCTTTTTACCACTTTTGTGAAGTTCGTCCGTTTCTTCCAAAAGCTTTGCGTAAAACTGCAATTTTTCGGGCACACGTCGATTTTCCTCACCACCATTCGGGAAATAAATGTTATAGAGGAAAAAGTCAGGATACTCCAGACGAATAACACGCCCTTCTTCATCAAACATAGGATAATCAATACCCAAACTCACTGAACGAGGTTCATCCCGATAAAAAACAGCAGTACCACTGTAACCGGGCCGCTCGGCGGAATTCCATATCACCTGATAATCCGCAATCTTATTCAATTTAGCTGGCACTTGTTCCGGTTTGGCTTTTATCTCTTGCAAACCCAGCACATCTGAATCCAGCTCATAAATCCAATCCAAGCCTTCTTTTTTGACAATCGCCCTGATACCATTTACATTAAACGTTGTAATCTTCACAAAACACCCTTTCAAGCCTATGGTAAACTTATTTTCAATGAAAAATTATACCAAGTCTATTAACACAAAAGCTTACAAAGCTTTTACTTCTCTTTTAATAGTTTTGCTTATCGTGACCATATTTTCGGGCACGTTTAATATTGATCTCGTCCAAGCCCAAGCCACGACCTATCCGGAATATGTTGTACAGGCAGGTGATTCCCTCTATTGGATTGCCGAAAAATTCAATACCACGCTTGAAGCCATTCTTGAAGTCAATCAACGCGATGTTAACACCCCTCTCCATCCCGGTGACAAAATAAAAATCCCAAGTTTTCCCGGCTTGCAAGGCGTGTTAAGTAGTGAATACGTTGGTCTTGGAACAAGTTTCGTCAGCCTAAGCCGGCGCAGCCAGGCAGATTTAAACCAACTCATTCGCCTCAACCGAATTACAAGTCCATCTGAACTTTTTATTGGCCGCGAAATCTTGTTGACCGATGTCGATCAAGAACTGCCAACGGTTGCCAATACATTCCTTGAAGGGCAAACCTTTATTGAGCTGGCTGTCAAGTCAGGACAAAATCAATGGGCACTTAGCCAAAGAAACCTGCTTACAAACCCAAATTACGCTTTGCCTCAGGACAATTACTACGTGCCCAGTCCAAACGCCCAAAACGACTCGCTCGCCATCCCTGGCATTGGCACCATTTCAATTGACAACCTACCTTTGCGCCAAGGGGATACCTATGTGCTTCACGTACAAAGCCCAGAGAAAATTGAGGTCAAGTCGGAACTTGTCAATATTTCGCCTCAGTTTACAGATATGGGCGACGGTCAGCAAGTGGCATATGCAGGTATTCATGCGCTTACCGAACCAGGTGTGTATCCTCTTACGATGACTTTCACCCGAGAAGATGGTTATGTTTATCGTTTTGACCAGTTGGTTGTTATCATATCGGGCAATTACGCCACCGACCGCCCACTCAATGTAGACCCAGAAACCATAAATAGCGAAAATGTACGTGCTGAAGATGCTCTTTTTAAAGAATTAGTCGTACCCATTACACCTGTACAGCATTGGTCAGGACAATTCGTCGCGCCTTGCCAGGATCCAGACAATATCATGTCCAGATTTGGAAGTCGCCGAACCTATAATGATGACCCTGCCATTTATTATCACACTGGACTGGATTTTGGCTATAACAAAGGCACTGATGTCTATGCCCCAGCGCGAGGCACCGTGGTTGGAGCATTACCTGACCTAATCGTGCGCGGGAATACCGTCGTCATCGATCATGGGCTTGGGATTTACAGTATTTATATGCATCTTGAAGAAATTCACGTAGAAGAAGGCGACATAGTTGAACCCGGCCAACTCATTGGAATCATTGGTACAACAGGCAGATCAACTGGACCCCATCTGCACTTTGAAATCAACGTTCAAGGCATACCAGTTAACCCTGCAACCTGGCTGAGAAGAGCCTTTCCGTGAATAACTTATGTATAATGGATTTGTTAAACAAAAAGAGCAACAAAGGTTGCTCTTTCGTATGCGCTGAGAGGGAGTTGAACCCTCACGCCTTGCGGCACTTGGCCCTCAACCAAGCCTGTCTGCCTATTCCAGCACCAGCGCATGGATGTTTATTATATACTTTGCGCCAAACTTGTCAAGCGGAGGCGCTTTAGAGGTGATTTTGAAAACAACAATCGTTTTAGATGCAATGGGCAGCGACGACCGCCCACAACCCGAATTGCTTGGTGCAATCCAGGCGACTGCCATTTGGAACATTCATATCATTCTGGTCGGTGATGAAACCCAATTAAAAACCGCCCTGGATGCCCTACCAGGCGACAAATCCAAAATAAGCATCGTGCATGCACCGGAAGTTCTTGCGATGGATGATGATATTCGAGAAGCTCGCTCGAAAAAACATAACACAATGGCAGTGGGTATGCAACTGGTTAAAGACAGCAAAGCCCACGCCTTTGTCACGGCGGGCAATACCGGCATGGCCATGTATTTTGGAACAAAAACTTTCGGGCTCATCAAAGGCGTAAACCGCCCTTGTTTATGCGCCAACTTTCCCACAAAAAACGGCTATTGTACGGTTTTGGATATTGGTGCCAATGCCGAATGCAGACCCGATTTTTTGG
>JAAZIH010000069.1 GCA_012800995.1 Chloroflexota bacterium | reverse complement strand
GATAAGCATTGCCAGCCCACTGCCCACAACGCGGGCACCCATGCAAAGGACATTGCTATTGTTATGACGGCGTGAAAGAATTGCGGAGAATGGCTCGCTACACACAACGGCTCGAATACCATGGAATTTGTTGGCAGCAATCGACATACCAACACCAGTACCACAAATGAGAATACCAAGGTCAAAACCATGGGATTGGATAGCCTTGGCAACGAGTTCCGCGTAACGGGGATAGTCGGTGCTTTCCTCGTTATGTGTACCAAAATCCTCATATTCAATTAATCTACTGTCGAGGTAGTTTTTTATTTGTTCTTTGAGCACGTAGCCCGCATGATCTGAAGCAATGGCAATTTTCATTTCAAACCTCTCTTTCAAAGTTAATTATACCTTTTGTGACAATTTACGTAAAAAAAGTGACAATCATCAATTGAAGCTCATTTGTCCTTTGGCTATATTTTAGTATGAAAAAAAGATAGAAAAGGTATTTGAATGATTTTAGTTACCGGTGGTGCTGGCCATATTGGAAATGTTTTAGTGCGCGATTTAGTTGCAAAAGGTGAACGCGTGCGTGTTTTAGCTTTGCCTGGCGAAGATGTGAGCGCGCTCGATGGACTTGATGTCGAAATTGTGCGTGGAAATATTTTGAATATGGCGCAACTCCGCGAGGCAATGACTGGCGTTAGGCTGGTTTTTCATCTGGCATCTTATGTCGCATTAACCGCGGACCAATACGCGCTTATGCACAAAGTAAATGTTGAGGGGACTGGCAATGTCATTTCTTTGTGTAAAGAGTTAGGTGTTGAGCGCTTGGTGTATACAAGCTCGATTCATGCCTTTGAGCGTGTGCCTGAAGGCGTTGTGGTTAATGAAACGCTAAAGTTTGACACAGAAAACCCGGATGGTCTTTATGATCGTACCAAAGCCGAAGCCACTCTGCTCGTGCTTGACGCGGTAAAAGAAGGTTTGGACGCGGTAGTTGTTTGCCCAACTGGTGTGGTTGGGCCTTATGATTACAAGCTGTCTGAACTGGGTGAAATGATTATTACCTGGATGAAAAAACGTGCGTCCGTCTCAACTGACGGAGCCTATGACTTTGTGGATGTGCGCGATGTTTCGGTTGGGCATATCCTGGCAGCTGAAAAAGGTGTTTCAGGTGAGGTGTATATCCTGGGTGGGGAACGTTTGACGATTAAAGCTTTAAGGGCAATGGTGCAAGCAGCATCTTCAATCAAGACAAGGGCTATTAATATTCCAGCTAAATTAGCTTTGTTAGTCGCGCCAATTGCGGAATTCTTTTACAAAATCTTAAAAAAGCGACCTAAGTTTACCACCTATAGTATCAAAACTTTGCTGAGCAACTCACATATTTGCTATAAAAAGGCTATCAAAGAATTGGGATATCAACCCCGCAAGCTGAAAGAGACCATCAAGGATACGGTTGAATGGCTAAAGGTCAACAAGAGCAAAGTCCATCATGGTTTGCGGATGACATCGGTAAAGCCGACTGCATAAGCTCCTTTTCTGTTTTCAAAACTATTGCTTTGTAAGTTTAGCCCTCGCATCTCTCAGAGCTTTACGCTTGTGTATTTCTGATTGTCTCTAATGTTTTACAATAAGGGTAATTGGACTGGAATTAATTAATCTGAATTAGATGTCAAATACATCATGTTTGCCGGGTTGAGCAAATAACTCTCCAAATTTGATTCTTTTGAAAAGTCCGACTTTATATGGTATTCCTATCAAGACAGAATAATCATCCGTGTGTTCTAAACTGACAATAATGGCATCTTCCGATTTACCATCAGCTGTAATTGAAGCATTCCATGCAATCCCGCTGACTTTTATTTCGTTTTGAACAGATGCTTTTCGATGATGATCAATTAAATCTTTAATGACTTCTTTTGAATCAGGGAACTCGTTTCCATCATATATAGCGTTCATCTCTACAGTATCATCAAATTTCAATACTGCACCTATGGGATAAAACTCTCCATGTTTTTTGAGCAGCTTCTCTGCCAAGGGT
>JAAZIH010000289.1 GCA_012800995.1 Chloroflexota bacterium | reverse complement strand
TTGTTCTTTAAACTTGAGTTGTGCAATAATGAGCGCGATGAGCATCAAGGCACTGCCGAGCCATTCCCGTGTGCTCATATGTTCGTTTAAAATTAAAATGCCACCGATAACGGCAAAAACCGCTTCAAGGCTCATGATGAGCGCTGCCAGGGTAGGGTTGGTGCCGTGCTGGCCTAAAACCTGAAAAGTAAATGCCACGCCCGCGACCACGACACCTGAAAACAGAAGTGGCAACAGAGCCTCTTTTATTGCCGACCAGCTCATTGGTTCGCGCACTAACGCCACACCAAAGGATAACAAGCCGCTTACCAAAAACTGCCCGAATGCCAAACGAATGCCATCCACTTTTTCGGTATGGTGGTCAACGGCCAGGATGTGCAGTGCCCATAAAAATGCGCCAATTAAAATGATTAAGTCGCTTGTCGCAACAATAAAATCACCCTTGACCATCAGCAGGTATAAACCGCCAACTGCCAGGGCAAGCCCAATCCACACGTTCCAGCTAACGCGCTTACCAAGCAATAAACCAATCAGCGGTACCAGAATGATATACAGCGCGGTGATGAACCCTGCTTTTCCGGCTTCGGTGTTAATTAAACCGATTTGCTGAAAACTTGCTCCAGCAAATAGTGCCACACCGCATATCAAGCTGCCTATAAGCCAGGCACGACGCGTGGAGCGTTTTTTATTTTGCACTTCACTGGCGCTTATTCCTGCCACGCGCTGTTCTTTCTCTTCAGCTCGGCGCACGATCAGCAAAAGTGGCGAAACGGTAAGTCCGCCCAACAAAAAGCGAATGCCATTAAAGGTGAAAGGCCCAACGTGTTGGTTGCCCAGCCTTTGTGCTATGAAGCCAAAGCCCCAAATGATGGCACACAAGAAAAGAAAAATGACATTGGGGAAGCGCTTTTTCTTTGTTTTGTTATTTGTATTGGCTGAAACGATTTTTGATTCAGTCATAAATACATCAATCCACCCAAATCGGATTAGAAACTAACACAGGCAGGGGCGGTAAGATGCCATACAAAGATTGCCAGAGCTCTAAACGCACGAAACCAGGCTTCTGGGGCGTAAAAAAAGCTTCAAAATCGCCTTTAGACTCAATGAGCGGGAATTCATGTGTAAAGTCAGAACCAATCAGTTTAACAAGGTCTCCCGCTTTGGCTCCTCTTATCTTGATCTCAAGCCTTTGACCCGGTTCAAAGTCATGGCTATCGCCTATACCCGCGTTACCATAGTGCATTTCAAGCCGTGCGGTTTTTTGTTGGTAGACAAAATAGGATTTACCAGCGTGCAGGGCGGAGAGGATATCCCTTGGGGAAGCGGATTGCGCGTAGACAACCGTCGTGGGCAAGCCTAAACCCAATCCAAGCTCGTCGCGATGATAATCGCTTCCAGCGATGGCGGGTACCTTGCGTCCGCTCTCAAGCCATTTTTGCCATAGAGCTATCGCTTTCAAATTGGAGGGGCGCATAGGACCATTCCAGACCTCAATCAAGTCAAAAGGCAAGGCATGCATGTCAAAAGTGAAAGGCAGGTACTCATGCATGGGGTGGTTGATGACGATTGTCGCGCCACGCTCACGCGCGCTTTCAAAATGCGCTTTGATACCAGCCAAATCATTGCTGAAAAATGGCCCATCATAGGGCTTGCGTGATCCTAAAAAGTTGGCGTGCCCACCGTAAAGGGTCAACTCGACCCCGGGGATAACTGTTAGACCAGGCACTTTGGGGGTATCTTCGGGACTCAGAGGCATGTTGTGGTCAGTGATAATTAAATAATCAAGTCCCTGGTTGCGGGCGTGTTCTGCGAGTGCCTGGCGGCTCAGGATGCCATCAGAAGCGTTTGTGTGGCTGTGGTTATCGCCAATCAGCCAGCGTCCTTGTTTAAAAACAAAACGTAGGGTGTATTCCAGGTCAATACCCTCAGCGCCAACTTTATAAGCGCCAATCATAATCTGCCACTTGCCAGCGTCTAAGCTTGTGGGGATATAGCCGGGGGTGGCGTCTGTCTCACTGACAAAAATTTCGTATTTGTTTGAACCTGATGCGCCCACTTGTTCGCCACGCGTGTCTATCAAACCTAAATCGACCACATTCGTAGCGTTTTTAGGGTAACGATAGCTAAGCTCGAAACACTCCACATTTTCGGGCATTTCAAAAGGCAGGGTCAAATACAGCCCTTTCTGTTCTGGCTCAAGGCGAAAATGTAAAACGCGGGTTTCACTCCTCGTCATGCTGACCTTCTTTTCCAGACACACCTAAGACAAACTTTAGCCAGATGGGCAGATATTTATGCCAGAAGGGCCAGGTGTGCTCACCTTCGTCTTCAATGTAGGTCAGGGGCAAGC
>JAAZIH010000288.1 GCA_012800995.1 Chloroflexota bacterium | reverse complement strand
CTGCCCAACTGGCCACTCTCTACAAGCGCTTGAAAACCATCATCGATTGTCCGAAAATAGATGCAACATAAAAGCAGAACATTGGAGGACAAATGCACGCAAAAGTTACCTGGATAGAAAATATGCACTTTCGGGGCACAGCCGATAGTGGTCATATCGTTGGTTTGGACGTACCCGCTGAAGAGGGCGAAACCAGCAAGGGCTTTCCCCCCATGCAATTAATCGCCATGGGCGTTGCTGGTTGCACAAGTATGGACGTTTACAGTATTCTCAAAAAACGACGTATGGACATACGGGATTTTAATGTTCAGGTTGAAATTGACCGCCGCGATGAAATCCCGCGTGTTTTCACCCATTTACATTTTATTTACACCGTAACCGGCAAGAACATTCAACGGAAGGACGTTGAATTCGCCGTAAAGCTTTCGGAAGAAAAATACTGCCAGGGCATCACCATGATGCGCGCCAGCGGTGCAAGCATCAGTAACGAGATTGTGATTAACGAAATTTAAGATTGGAAGGCTAAAAGCCTAACCCACCAACACCCCAAAATATTCGGTTCTATTTCCAAAGAATGACCAGTAAAGCCCAAATAACTGGTCATTCTTTGGTATACTCAAGACGATTCGTCCTTAATCAAAATTCGTGTAAAGGATCGCGACTAAATGAATGAAAAACTAAAAGAGACCCTCCTTTCCATCCTGCCCATCACCATTATGGTGCTATTGATTCATTTTAGCACCTTCGCTTCACTTGATAATGTCTTGCTCACGCGCTTCATCATTGGCGCAGTGATGATGATGATCGGCTTGCCCATCTTCCTGCAAGGCGTTGATATGAGCATCGAACGCATGGGCGAGCAAATGAGTGGTGCCCTGGTCAATTCAAATAAAATGATTATTGTACTCATCGGTGGATTTATCCTTGGATTTTTGGTCAACGCTGCTGAGCCAGACGTACATATTTTCTCGAAGCAGTTTGCCAGACTTACCGCGCCAGAACTCAGCCATTGGATTTTTGTGCTCATCATGTCAACCGGTTTTGGCTTGGCAACAGCGGCAGGACTATTGCGTATCATTCGCAACATCAAAATGCGATATTTTATGGCGATTTTCTTCGGTTTGCTGTTTATTCTCACCCTTTTTACTGGCGAAGAGTTCATCGGCGTGGCTTTCGACACCTATGGCGCCACAACCGGCGCTATCGCCACGCCCTTCCTTTTGGCGCTCGCCATTGGTGTATCCTCCAAAACGCGACGCAGCACCGATGAAGCCGCTGAATCATTCGGTATTTTGGGTGTCGGTTCTGCCGGCGCGGTGCTTGCTATTTTAGTTCAAGGCATCTTGCTTAAAGACAACAACGTCGCTGCTGTACCTGATCTGGCTGAAGTCAGCTCCAGAACGCTTTCACATGGCAGCTTCTTCCTTCAGACCATGCTTGAAACCATTAGAGAGGTATCCTTGGGACTTTCGCCCATTTTGATAAGCTATGCGATTGTTGCCATCCTGTGGATTAAACCCAAAAAACGGGATATCAGACGCATCAGCATTGGTGCTATCATAACCTTCTTAGGCTTGGTCATCTTTTTGACTGGCGTATATTTTGGCTTCCTCGAAGCCAGTCATGAGGTTGGCACCCAACTCGCTTTGCGCGGTGAAATGTGGCTCCCACTATCAGTCGGTGCTCTTTTTGGATTGGTGTCGGTCTTTGCCGAACCTTCTGTTGCTATCCTCAACACGCAAATTGAAGAAGAAACCTCCGGCTCCATCCGCGGAAAAACCGTTCTGTGGACCCTGGCTGTCGGTGTAGCTTTGGCAGTTACTATCTCGATTTTACGCATCCTCATCCCGGAATTCCGTATTATTCACGCATTGCTACCCGTCTTGGGTCTTATCATAGCCCTGTGCTTCTTAGCCCCTGATATCTTCATCGGTATCGCTGTTGACGCAGGTGGCGTGGCTTCGGGCACAATGGCAGCAGCTTTCATCCTGCCCTACGCTCAAGGAATCGCCAAAAATACCGTTGGAGCCGACCCACTAATTGATGGTTTTGGTTTGATTACCTTTATTGCGATGATACCGATCCTCAGCATGCTTGTTCTGGGCTTTATTTACCGTATGAAAGCGAGCAAAGCCGAGCAAAATCAGTCTGCTTAAGTCTTTTTTAACTAAAGTGAGTTAATATGAACAAAGAACATAAAACAACCCTAACAGAAAAACCTTCCGATATGCTATTGGCGAGTGTTGTCACACGCGGTAAAGGCAGCCAGCTTATGAATTTGCTGCGACGCGAAGGCGCTGCCTATGCTGTTTGTGCCTTTGCCGAAGGCACCATCCCCAGCCACATTCTCCATATGCTTGGCATCGCAAAAACGAAAAAAGAACTGGTTTTCGCTTTCATCAACCAGGAAATAGAAGAGGCTTGCTACCAAAGTCTTGCCAAAGAAATGAAGCTTGACCAAACTGGGCATGGTGTGGCTTTTTCAATTCCTTTGTGCAGCTATCCAGAGCCCCTGACTGAAACAGAACTGGCAGCCGCCTTTATTATCGTTGATAAAGGCAAAGGTGAAGATGTCTTGGATTTGCTCGATGAGCTTGAACTGCGGGGTGGCACATTATTAAGCGCGTTTGGTGGCGCGTCAATGACGGATATTTTGTTTAATCTGCCCATTCAGCCAGAAAAAGAAGTTATTTTCATGGTCGCGCCAAAGGAGCCACTTCCAAAGATGCTTCGTACCCTGGATGAAAAAATGTCTATGAGCCAACCTCACCAGGGTATCGCCATAACCTTTGCGATTACGCGTGCGATTGGACTTTACAGCGAAGGAAAGAAAGGCAAGTAATATGGAAAAAAGAATGTTAATGATTAGTGTTCCACTTGGCAAAGCCGAACGTGTTGTACAGCTTGCCAATCAAGCCGGCGCGAGCGGGGCAACCATCCTGCACACACGCGAAGCCCTGGCAGAGCCAAAATCTTTTCAATTGGAACCACAACGCGATCTTGTTCTGATAGTGACCAATCTTGAATTCCAGAAAAGCATTGAAGAAAGTATTCGCGGTGGTTTTGAACAAGCTATAAAAATCTATTGTGTCCCTATTTTCGACTCGGTAGGCCTGGAGCATGGTGGCAAAACAATAAGCGAATAATTAAAACCCAAGAAACTGGCACAGCTTCAGAAATGTTATAATTTTGAGTCAGAAGTGCCAGTTTTTGTATTCCCAGAAAACTGGTAAAATGGTCACAATGCGACACATGCACCTTTTTTACAGACTTATCCTCATCCTGTCCCTGCTCGTTTTTTTGGGCAGTTGTTCCAAAGATTCCATCGAGACAGGCGATTTACCTGCGCCACAGGTTGTATCAGGTGACTTGCCGTTCATCGACACCCCAACCCCGATTGAAACAAACGAGATTGAAATCATCGAAACCTTACCTCCCCAAAGCCAATTGCCCGAGCCACCAGAACATAGAACCCACTACAAACTGGATCTTATTCTGGACTACTACTCAAAATATGGCACTGTCAGCGAGAATGTCACCTATACCAATCGCAGTGGACAAGCTATGGATGAAATCCTCCTGCTCGTCCCACCGCGCGATTTTGAAGATGCCTATAACCTGCAATCTCTTACGGGTGAGCGCGTTCAGAGCCACCGTGATGAAGGTGTGCGCACCTGGGTCAAGTTAGATCCCCCCTTGCAAAACCTCGAAAGCACCACCATCACCATCCTCTTTCGACTGCGTTTCCCCGCGCATCAGGGAATTTTTGGCCACACCAACCGTCAGCTCAATGTTGCTGATTGGTATCCTTTTATCCCACCTTACGACCTTGAAAACGGCTGGATTGCCTATAATCGCGTAACCGATGTGGATAACATCATCGTTGGCGAGTATTTGGTTCAGGAAATTGCCGACTTTGATGTCAGTTTGAAGCTCATCAACCAACCCGAACTCATTGAAGTCGCCGCCAGCGCGCCTGGCGAAAACAGGGATGGTACCTTTTACTACACACTGCCACTGGCGCGCGCCTTTGCTTTTTCAGTCAGCGACAGTTATTTTGAACACGAAATTGTGCATAACGGCACCCGCATCCACACTTATATGTTCATGAACAATCAAGACAAAGGTCCCGCGCTTTGCGAAATAGCCCGAAAAGCGCTTGAACTCTTTGAAGAGCTCTTTTACCCCTATCCCCGCGAAATGATTTCGATTGTTGCCGGTGACTTCTTGCACAACATGGAAATGGACGGCATGTTCATGCTTAGCCACAAGGTGATTGACTTCTACATTGAAGGCGAACGCAACAATATGACCATACTCACGCCCCACGAGCTTTCACATCAATGGTTCTATAGCCTGATTGGAAACGATACCGTCAACGAACCCTGGCTGGATGAAGCAATAGCCACTTACATGGAGATGCTCTATTTTGAACGCTATCATCCGGAATCGGTGGATTGGTGGTGGCGCAATCGGGTTTTTGAATATGACCACAGCGGTTATGTGAACTCTGATATCCATATTGAAGGCGGTTATGTCAAATATCGCGCCGCGGTTTACCTCAACGGCGCCAGATTCATGGATGATTTGCGACGCACAGTGGGCGATGAAGCCTTTTTTGCAGCGCTCAAAGATTATGCCTACACGAATACCTGGAAAATAGCAACTGCTGAGGATTTCTTCAAAGCGATCTCCGACCACAGCAATGCAAATCTCAGCGGTCTCTTGACCCAATACTTTCGTGATTAATCAAATTACAGGTTCTCAATAATGCGTTATAATGAATATCCGTTAGTTTAAGCTTACATTGTTGGTTGTAATTTTCCAACACTATTTAGGAGTAAACATGACTGATACAGATAAGAAAAATGAAGCTAACTTTTCAAGCTCTGAGCTTAGCAGTAAAGAGCCGACAAGCAAGCAAAAATCAGAGAAAAAACTTTTTTACAAAGAACCCGCGATTATTGGGGCGATTGCCCTGCTCGTTCTGGCAGGCATTCTCTTAGCCATTTGGCTGATTAAGCCCAAAGAAAAAGAAACCGTTGACATAAGCACCGAAACCCCAACACACGACCATCAAGCCACGCCTTTTGTCAAAAAAGACACTGCCGTGCCAACAGCCACACGAGTGACTGAGGAACCAACCGAGGTGGTTGTCGTTACAGCAGAACCACGCACCGAGGTCATAACACATGTTATCCAGGAAGGTGAAACGATAACCGAAATTGCTGATAAATACGGTATTTGGCCCGATACCATTATCTGGGCGAACCGCTATGAGCAAGGTACCAACGTGCTTGAATACACGGCTGGCGAATCGATTTTCATTTTGCCTGTAAATGGCGCTTACCACAAATGGTTTGCTGGTGAAGGGCTGAACGGTGTCGCGAAATACTACAACGTTAGTCCTGATGACATCATCGATTATCCCGGTAATAACCTTGACCGAGAAAAGCTTGGCTCGCTTTCGAATCCCAACATTTTGCCAGGCACTCGCTTGGTTATACCTGGTGGCACCTTGCCAGACTATTTCGCGAATGACACCTTACTCTATTACGCCGCGGTTCAAAAGCTTCACTCTTTGCCCAAGGGTGATTCCGAAAGTTATCCGGAACCACGCACTGAAATCATATCCTATGAAGTTCAAGCCAAGGATTCGATTTTTAGTATCGCGGAAGATTTTGGTCTCGAACCTGAAACCATTTTGTGGGCTAACCGATACATCATCGGAGACACCCCAGATGGCATCTACCCTGGACAATCGCTTATCATTCTGCCCGAAGATGGTGTCTACCATGCCTGGTCTTATGGAGAAGGTCTAAACGCGGTATCGCGAACTTACGGCGTTGAGCCAGAAGACATCTTTGCCGAAGCCATGAATGACATAACTGAAGAAGAAGTCGGCGATTTCAGCCTGCCCAAGATTGCTACCGGCAAATTCCTTTACATACCCGGCGGTAAGGGCATGACACCCAGCTGGGTCTCTTACGTACCATCAGACAAGAACCCCAACGTAAAACGCGCGAATGTATCGTATCTGGGAGCTTTCTCATGTGGCAGCTCATTAACCATGGTAGGATCAGGAGCCTGGCAATTGCCTACACCCAGCTCTTACATTTCCGGTTATGAGTACAATCCACCTGTCCATAATGGACTCGACTATGGCGGCACGACCGGCACTCCCATCTTTGCAGCAGATAGTGGCGTGATTATCTATGCTGGATGGTCTGACCGGGGTTATGGCAATACAATTGTCGTTGACCATATGAATGGTTATATCAGCCTTTATGCTCACCTGATGGATGGCGGAATAAATGTCGGTTGCGGCCAGGCAGTTTATGGAGGGTCTACGATTGGCTACATGGGAAGCACGGGCAACTCAAGTGGCCCACACCTGCATTTTGAAATTCGCTATAACGGTTCTCCCGTTAACCCCCATAACTTTGGGCTTTAATGGGCGAACATAGTAGCTTCTAACAAGGTTTAGAAACCGTTAAAAAAGGAGATGCGTTCAAACACATCTCCTTTTTTATACATAAAGCCCAGGTTTTAAAGGATTCTTTTCATCAACACATAAAGCTCAGCACTGTCTTGTTCTTAAAAAGCATGTTTTACTTATCTGCAGGAATCATGCTCTCCGCGTCCGAAAAGACACTCGCCCGCACAAGTATATCACCTAACTTTAACCAACCCTCATAGGGTTTCTCACCCTCTACCGGAATCCAACCGGAAAGCTTGAAGGGCAAAACCTCAGACGCTGCCGGAATCCACTGCCCATTGTATTTACGCGCCAGGTGAACATGTGTTCCCGTTGACCTGCCCCCTTCACACGAAGGATGCCCCACACGATCGCCTAATTTGAGCACGTCACCTTCTTTCACCCGCCCTTCTTCCGCGATATGCAGATACAAGACAACCCAGCCTGTGCGTTCATCGCCATCACCATCCAAATCGAGCATAACAATTCCCGGCCCAGTCCGTGCCACCACACCATCAGCCACCGCAAGTGCGAATTGCTCCGTCTTCACACAACCCTGGCTGGGCAATGGAGGCGCGAAATCAATTGCAGACCAAGGCTTGCCAGTTCCCCAACCGGAGTGTGGCCCACCGGTATATGCCCACACCGTATTCTTTTGAAAAGGCAATCGCATTTCTGGTTGGGTCAGGCTTCCAGGGATAACCGTTAAATCCCGCGCCCAGGGGTCACCAAACATGCCCATAAAGGTACGCGCGAATCCATCCGGTCCAATCGCGCGTTTATAAATTTCAGCCTCGTATATATCGTTAAAATAAAGCTGCAGAGCAACCGTGGCAGAGTTTTGCCAGGGATCAACATTTTCCATCGTGCCATCTTTATAATGTATTGCCCCAAGCTCCATGTTGAAATAGCGGTAGAAATAGTCATTTAACAAATTCGCGACAAAGGATACCTGCAAACTCACCCCTTTATGCTGATTTTGAAAACCAAGGAAAGCTTCTTCGCTTGCTTTGTCTCGCTGGGGATTACTCAACGCACCAGTTTGATGCTCAATGAGCGCCAGTAAAAGCTTAGGATTAAGGCTGTAATTCATGGCGTAATGATCAATCATCTCAGCCGCGCTCATCGACTGGTCGTCCACAGGACCACGATAATGCTTGAACCAACCAGGCGTTGACTTTAGAAAGGCTTTCGTGTCGAAGCCAATCGCATCGGGTCCGTTAACAAAAACAGCATCCGGAATAATCTGATAACTTGTTCCCCAAAAAGGTTTGTAATAGATGGGCATTTTCATTGGATAGCCCGGTGGCAAGGTGGTTATATCCTTGGGAATATCCGGATTATGAAAAAGAATTTCGCGTCGCGAACTGCCAAAGCGCCAGGCAAGCAGCTCAAGGCTATCGCCGCTTTGCGCGATATAGTCAACCAAAGTTCCCGGCTCATAAACCGGCCGTTCGTCATAAGGTGTGGCACTGGGAAGAGCCTCAAGAGTTTCCTCATATAGTTGCGAAACAATATATTGCGGTCTTTCAGGCTGACAAGACAGAACAGTTAAGACAAGTAGGATAAACAGGCTCGCAATAATAAGAATGTTACGAAAAATCTTCATAGCTGTACCCAAAAAGGGCATTAAAAGGACTATACCATAATTTCAAAAAGCTATTATTAGCGCGAAATCTGAGAGCTCTCCGCGCCAAACAAATTTGCTTTTATAATTTCGTCACCTTTTACCAACCAGCCTCCCAAAGAAATGGGATCCATCACCGCGCGCCAGCCACTCATAATAAAGGGCATAGGACCATCAGCCGGCACCCACTCGCCATTATACTTTCGGGCGATATGCAGATGACTGCCGGTTGACTTGCCTCCTTCACAGCTTGGGTGACCAATGCGATCTCCGGCGTTAAGCCAGGTTCCCACAGGCACACGATTTGTTGACCCAATATGCAAATAAACGATGACCCAACCGGTTTGCTCATTCCCATCGCCATCCATATCCACAACCACCGTGCCGTTTTCAGAGCGCAAAACGTTTCCGGGACCTACAGAAGTAACCCAGCTGTAGTTACGTTCACAACCCGGCGCCGCTTTTGGAGGTGAGAAATCAAGCGCGGCACGCACATCAGCCGCGCCCCATGCCGCGTGAGGACCAACCGTCATTGTCCAAACAACGCCTTCAGCAAAAGGCAAAATTAAATCAGGTTGCAAAACATCAGCGCTTATCAGCGGTTCATAGTGAGCGGCGATGCGCCAGGGGTCATCGAACATACGCTGATAGGTGTTAGCAAAGTTATCGACACCGTAGATTTGCTCAAACCACTCCGGAAGCGTGCTCTGGCTGGCGTAAAAATGCATCAATGCCACGCTGCCAGCGTTGAGCTCTGCTGCCAATCGTAAAGTTTGGCCATCTTTAAAGGTCAAAACCACGGTGCGTCCTTCACGCCAACCGTAATAGCCGGTGCCTAAAATGCCCGCTGCTTGTTCCAACTGATTGTAAAGTCCGGGACGATCGATGCTCACAATGCCAAGAGGAAAGGCTTTTTGGTTTGGCGTTTCAGGCTGACCATAAACCCAATGACTCTCGAACTCAATCATCGCCAACAACAAACGTGGATGAATTGAAAACTCCAAGGCAACTTTTTCAATAATTTGCGCACCGGTCAACGAACCTTCTGCGTAAACCAACTCAGAATAACGCGATAAAAACCCACCAGCCTGATTAACAAAGGCTTGCACGTCAAACCCTACCGCGGATGGAGAATTGACAATTTCACTGTCCGGAAAAACCTTCTGGCTTGGACTGGTCTCACCTAATCTATCTGGAATAAACAAAACATGCCCTTCAGGGATGAGTTGATTAGGCAAAAATTCGCCGCTGGTTTTAATGTCGTCAATTTCCACACCAAAGCGCACAGCCAGTACTCCCAGGCTATCACCACTTTGCGCGTAATAAGTGATAGGCGCGGCATTGGCATAAGCATTCAATTCCGCCTGGGTTGGCAGCGCGGTTGGATTAGTCTCCTCGTCCTCTTCTTCAGAGGGAACCACCTGTGTTTCCACAGGCTCATTATCTGTAATTTCAGCTATTGGATCTTCTTCAGGTTCATTCGATTGGTTTATGTTGGCTAATGGGTTTTCATCAGTGTTTAGGCTGTAACTTTTTAGCAAATTGGCTTCCGGTAAATCCTCAAGGACTGCTGCTTGAGGTGATCGGTTGCGACCTACCTGGAAAATAAAGGTGCCTAAGACAAGAAAAGTTATCGCTGACCATACCATTAAGATGCGTTGTCGTGTCAGTCGTTTTTGTTCTCTTTTTTCTGTTTTTTGGCTATCTCCAGATCTCATTGACATGGGAACGGCCATTGTAAGCTTCAATTCTCTTTCCATTTTTTTCCAAGTATCCGTTGTAAGCAATGCCAGTGCTATGAGCAATCCACCCTTCTAAATTGAAGGGAATCTCACCGTAAGCGTCGACCCAAAGCCCGTTATAGCGTCTGGCAATGTGAAAGTGCGTTCCGGTGCTGTAACCGCCTTCGCATGAGGCAACACCGATTACATCTCCTGTTGCAACTTGTGTACCAACTTCAACTCTTCCCTCCGACCCAACATGGATATAATGCACAGTCCAGCCAGTCTGTTCAGACCCATCCCCATCCAGGTCTAAAACGACAAATCCAACATCCGACCTGACAACCAGACCATCAGCGACGGCTAAAATGGGCGCATAACTGCTAAAGCACCCCACATCTTGCTCATCACCCGGTGGCGCGAAATCCAACGCAGCCCAAGGACTCCCCACGCCCCAGCCATAGTGTGGTCCACTGGTAAAAGACCAGATGTCCCCATGCGCAAAAGGTAAAATAAATTCGGGCTGGCTTAGCCCCTCGGGCAATTCAGCGTTGGCAGAAAAGGCAAACGGGTCGCCAAATAACTTTTTATACGTGGCATAAAGACCGTTTTCAGATATCGCTTCAGTGAATTGAAAATCATATAAATAACGCGCGTATAGGTTTTGGATGCCCGCCGTACCGGGGTTAATCGTCGGTGCGATGCGGTAGACCTTTTCATCCGGCAAACTCCACGTGCTTAAATAAGCTTTTGGCCAGGCGGTATAACCCCCCATCAAACGATCAGCCGCCCAGTCGAGATATTCCCATAAGCCATCCAGCTTATAATCCTTGTAACCGATGGGATAGAGTTTGGTTTCTTCGCTCACGCTTTCCTGGGTGAGCCATCCCCCGTGATACTCTAAAATCGCCAGAAGCAAGCGCGGATTCACAGCGTTTTCATCCGCCACCATCTGCACGACTTCCGCCCCACTATAAACCCGCCCATCCCAAAAAGTCTCGCTAAAACGGCTCAAAGCGCCATTGAATTGATTCACGACATCAATTGTGTCAAAATCTTTCAATGATTCACCGTAGACCAGCTCTGAATCCGGGATAATTTTAAAATCAGACCCAAATGGATTTCGGCTGTCAGGTGGAATAATGATTTGCTGCTGGGGATGTAAAACGCTTAAATCAACGCCCTTATTCACGCGGATAATTTGATTAACGGATACACGGTATCTGACCGCAATCGCGCCCAGATAATCACCTGCCTTGACAGTATAGGTGAAATTCTCAGTACGTTCTTCGGTTTCAATAACAGTCGTATTGGGGGTAGGTACGTTTTGTTCTGGCGCGAGTGTAAGGGTAATTCGAGGCTCCGCGTTATCTGCCAGATCTTGATCTGATTCTGGCTCTGGGGTGCTGATACCCGTCCCGTAAAATTGTGGGGTAGCAGCCTTCCAGGGTTCAAACGACCGCGAAACTTGCACACATGCACTCAACAAGAAAGTAAACAATAACAAGGTGAGCATCGTTTTAAGAAAAGATTTTGAAAGATACATAAGCCATTTCTCAATTAACTATTGAAATACATATGCATTTTCCGTGCCAGCCATTTTGTGCGTCCAGCAATTCTTATGAGACCAAGATACGCGCTAATATCTTAGATGAACTAATGCGAAATCATTGACTATTTTGGGAATTGCGCTAAAATAAACGTCCAAGCCGAAGTGGCGGAATTGGCAGACGCGCTACGTTCAGGGCGTAGTGGGCACAGTGCTCGTGAGGGTTCAAGTCCCTCCTTCGGCATCATCACCATCTCAGTTATAGCTCACCAGCTGTAACTTTTTGTTTTTAAAAGGCGCAGAACCCAAGCACATCCTGTTCCGCGACGATACTAAGATGGTACAATTGTTGCAGCAAAATAGATGATGGAAAAATTTAAAGAAGCTTTCTCTAAAATTAATTGGACTGACAAACGCCTCATTGTGATTGTGATTGTGGTATTACTCATCTTTCTGATGATGGGTTTTAACAACCGTCTCATCAACATGAACCGCCTCATCCGCCAGGAAAACATCTTACAAACCCGCATCGCCGGGCTCGAAAGCACAAAAATCGCGGTTGAAGAACAAGTCGCCTACGCGACCTCAGAAGTTGCCCTTGAAGAATGGGCACGCGAAAGCAACCACCTCATTGAACCCGGCGACCAAGCCATTGTGCTTATCCCTTCGGATGAGCAGCTAAGCACCCCTGTTCCTCCATCTGTTATTGAGGAAGAAAAATCAAGTCTGAGCCATTTCGAGACCTGGATACTACTGCTCTTTGGTGAGGATTAAACAATTGAATTCAACCCCCACCCACGCCCAGGCAGACCATAGCACCGAGAAAAAACGCTTTCTTTTACCTGCTGAAGTATCACTTCTCTTGGGTTTACTCCTCATCACTTTTAGCATCATCTTCATCCGAACCAGCAATTTTGGCGTGGCTGTCTTGACTTCGGTACCTTTCGTTATCTCACTAAAGTTTGATGCCTTGACTGCCGGCACATGGTCAACCATTATTATGATCGTTTTACTGATTGTCCTCATTGTCCTGACCAAGAAAAGCGTCAAATCTGCGATTATGTCGCTCTTGCTTTCTTTCGCTTTTGGAGGACTCATCGATCTCGCCACCATGCTTCTTAAAGGGCTGCCAACCGAGATTGGCTGGCGCATTTTATATTATGTGATTGGTTTCTTAGCCATCCCGCTTGGCATCACCTTCTTTGTAAAATCTGGGTACCCGATGCTGCCTTTTGATAGTTTCGTGCGCGATCTAAGCAGCTATTATGGATGGAAGTTCAGCCTCACCAAAACCATCTTTGACATCATCTTTGTTAGCTTTTCTGTGCTCTTTTCGATTTTCGCTTTGGGTGGACTAAAGGAAGTCGGCATTGGTACAGCCCTCAGCGCTATTTTTACTGGTTATATCATCAGACTTTACAGCCAATTGCTCGATAAGGTCATGGTTGTAGAGCCCTGGTTCCCGAAACTTCGCGCTTTTTTCAGCAATATCGAGCCGGAAAACTTCGCAATTAAATAAATTTCATTGACGTTAAATCTCTGCCTATGGTAATATAATAGAGAGAAGAAAGCCCTTGGCTATTTTTTTATATGAAGGAGAAAAAGAGATTAGCAGTAAAGCAGAACATCGTGTAAATGAACGTATCCGCAGCGAAAAAGTTCGCTTGGTGGATGAAAATGGAGAAAACGCCGGAATCGTAGATATCGCCTATGCCCTGCATCGCGCCGAAGATGTAGGACTGGATTTAGTCGAAATCGCCCCCAACGCCAACCCACCTGTCGTCAAAATCATCAACTATAGCAAGTTCCTTTATGACAAAGAAAAGAAGGAACGCGAAGCCCGCAAAGCCCAAACTAAAGTAGAAATCAAAGAAATTCGTTTGCGCCCCAAAACCGGTGACCATCACCGCGGTTTTAAGGTGAAAGACGCGCGTCGCTGGCTGAAAGACGGCATGAAGGTGCGCGTAACCGTGCGCTTTAGGGGACGCGAAATCACCTATCCAGAATTGGCACTCGAGGACTTGCGCGAAATCGCTGAGGAACTTGCTGACGTCGCAGACGTTGAACAAGCCCCCAACATGGAGGGGCGATCAATGTTCATGATGTTGGCACCGAAGAAAAACTAAGTTTTTTCAAACCAGGCTATTGACTTTATAGAATTTCTGGTATAATCCAAATTTGGTATTTAAGCAGCGGCTGAGTACGTTATCAGCCGTTGAAATTTTCTTAGAGGAGTTTAATCGTGGCCCGCAAAGCAAGAAGTGGAAAATACAAACTGAAAACTCATAAGGCAACGTCTAAACGCTTTAAAATGACAGGTTCCGGAAAAGTCATGCGCACCAAGATCGGTAAAGGTCACTTGCGCCGACACACTTCCCAACGAACCAAGTATCTGCTCGCCGAAACGCTTGAGGTTACTTCCAGCGGTTTGGTTAAGCACATCAAGCGCTTAGCACCCTATATGAGCAAAAGGGACTAATTTAACCCTGTTGAACCGTTTTTTAGTGGCTGCTGGGTGTTTATAACAAGATCTGATTAATCTGACGCCCAGGGGACCGCAAAGGAGATAAGATATGGCAAGAGTAAAAGCTGGACCATACCGAGCAAGACGACATCGTCGCTTGGTTGCCCGAAACAGAGGGTACGAAGGTACCCGCAGTAAACTTTTTAGACGTGCCAACGAGACCTTTATGAAGGCTCAATGGTATGCCTATAATGACCGCCGCAATCGCAAACGCGATTTGCGCCGGCTTTGGATTTCGCGTATCAACGCTGCTGCCCGTCTCAACGGCACCACCTATAGCAAGCTGATCGCGGCCTTACGCAACAGCGATATTATTCTCAACCGCAAGGTTCTGGCTGATCTCGCAGTGCGCGACCCACAGGCTTTTGCCGCTGTGGTCGAAAGCGCCTTTGCGTAAAAATCCGAAAAAATACCGTCTAAGAAAAGCCAAAACCCCGAGCGTATCGGGGTTTTTTCTTTAAGTTCTTCACAACAATTAATTGGTTTCAGCCATTAGACGATCTTGAACCGCATCTATTAAGGCGAAAAGCCGTTCAGGTTCACTTAGTGTCAAAAGGGTCTTCAGCTCTTCTCTGGGCAGATTATAGGGCTCTAAATAGGCTTTGAGGTACTTTCTAAAGGGCATGATGGCATTTTCAGGGTTTGCCTCAAGCATCTGTCGCAGCTGATAGCGTGCCAGGTAGAACACTTCTTCCACAGAGACCTCCTCTCGGTCGCGCCACGAAAAAATCCACGGGTTGGCTTTGGCAGCGCGGCCAATCATCACCGCGTCACAGCCAGTTTCCTCAAACATGCGTTTGGCATCGGCAACGTTGCACACCTCTCCGTTGCCAATCACCGGCACAGGCATTGCTTTTTTCAAAATAGCGATGTGTTCCCAGCGCACGGTTTTGCCAAAGCCCATTTTTTTAGTACGGGCATGCAGTGCTACCGCCTTCGCGCCCCGCTCCACCGCGATGGAGGCGATCTCCATGTAGTTCATCGAATGTTCATCCCAACCCAGGCGGATTTTTACGGTCACGGGAATGCTCACCGCCTTGCAAACCTGCTCAAAAATCTGCTTTACAAGCTCCGGACTTTTCATCAGCGCACAGCCTGCCCCTCTGCCCGAAACCGTCCGCGCTGGGCAGCCTAAATTGACATCAATCATGTCCGGTTTAAAGCGTTCCTGGATGTAAGCCGCGTTCTCTGCCATCCGTCCGGGGTCATTATCCAAAATCTGAGCCACAAAAGGCCGTTCATCTTCGTGATTAAAAAGGCGTTTGCGCTGGTAGACCTTGGAATACATAAAATCGAGCGTGTTAATAAACTCAGAAACCGAATAGGCAGAACCAAGATGACGGGTAATGCGGCGGAAAGTGGCATCAGAAAGCCCATCCATAGGCGCTAATATCAAGCGTCCATAGATGGGGATATCACCGATATAAAAATCCGGACCGCGGTCAGCTTCGGGCATTTAAGCTTTCAACCCAAAGTAGATAGTTACAATTTCTTTTGCTTCAGCCTCAAAGCTCACCGAGCCATCCGCGCTGAGATCTAAATCTTCAATATAAGCTTCGTCAAGGCGCACCCTGGCGGCACGTTTCGCCAGCATGTGGCTGCGAATTTGCACCTGAATGGCTTCTTCACTTTGATTGTATCCACGCACGATATAACCTTGTTTGTCTTCCGCTTCCTTGATGGCGGTAATGTGAAAATCTGGCTGATTTACGTCAATCATACAGCCTTCTGATGCTAAGTCGCCTGCATGCATCATCGTCGCGACAGCATGCGCCGGGCTTTGGAAAGCGTAAGCCAATGGACGCGCTGCTGAGTTATTTCCACCATGTGGGATGACCCTCAAATTAAATTCAAGATTCTTTCCTACCAATTGCGCAGTGGGTGTAGCATATTCTGGACCAGCATGTCCAAAGCGATTGAATAAATCAGACCGCGAAAGCTCGCCTACCGCGCGCAACAATGTAACCGAAATGCTCAAAGAATCTGAGTCTTCATATCGTTTTACCGAAACTTCCGGCAAACCCTGGTTGGAAATCATCAAACCCTGATCACGCCCAATCACATCCACAAAAGCACCCTGCGGATGTTCGGGACGGGGGTGTTCGCTCCAGCTTTCATCAAATTCAGGCAAATCAATCGGTCGCTCAACGATATCAAAATGCCCATCGTAAAGTACTTTCTCGACAGAAAAATCAACGTCAAAATGCATCGATAGGCGATGATCAGACGCGTTGTTTTCAAGAAACAGGGATATATCCACGCAAGGCTGGCTTGGATCGAGGGCAATCAGCATCATGCCGTGGTTAATGACCGTTTCTTCAGAGCGATCCATCGTCTCAAAGTCTAATCCTTCCGGTAAAACCATCTCAAACAAAACGCCTATCCCATAGTCAAAGGCTCGAGGAATATAAGCCACATCCTTTACCTCAATCAGATAAAGGGAATCGTCCGGTGTAGGTGTGAAGTTGTATTCATCGCCTCGGTCACCAATAGATGCCAAGATACCTTGATTTTCATAAACTGCACCGTTGCGCTTGTCTAAGATGCTAAAACTGCCATCAAATTTATCCAGGTTGATTTTAAGCCATTCATTCTCCAGCTCTGGGATATCGTCATCTTCCACTTCTTCGTAATAGAGCTCATCTTCAACTTCACCGTTCCTGTTAAGACAAAGCCAATATGTTTTATAACCAAATGCGGGTACATCTTTAGCATAAAACACCAAGCTACCATTAAACCCATTAAAAAGAATGACTTTTACGAATGTGTCTGGACTAAGTTTGCTGAGCTTTTTAATCACTTTTTTCATTTGAGATTCCAAAAGTGCTACATCAGGCTGGATGATATCTGAGACACCGGCATAAACACACCACATGCCTTCTGCATAGTCATATACAAGGTCAAGTTCCAACAACTTTTTACCGTTATGACCATTTTCCCGAACTTGCTCAAATTGCGTGCTTAAGTTGGCGATGGAATAGATATTTTCTTCAAAATCGCCATCCTCAGGTAAGTTCAAAGAGCTCTTCACAATATGACCGTTTTCATCTCTTAAAACGAGGTCATCATCAGATGGAAGCATGATGTCCACATGCGCCATGGTCGATAGCGGTACCGGCGTGCCATTAAATACAGTAACCGCCAGTACTGGATCTTTTATACCCTCTGGAGGCCTTGTGTCAATATGCGAAAGAATGGCATTTGTAGATTGATTGATAAGCTGTTTATTAATCTCATTTACTTTTTTGAAACGGGGCAACATATCCTCATGTGTTTCGTCCACCGAGCAACCACAGATGGAATCATGAGCATGATTCTTCAACAAAGTTCTCCAGGATTCACGAATAATTGGGCCGGGATTGGCAATGCGTGGTGAAGCCTGATGAGCCTTTAATGGACTAAAGGCATCTGTGCCTCTCTCAAGAGTCTCTGCCCAAACACTAAAAGGTTCAACCCACCGCTCAAGCATCGTCTGCGCGAACCAGTTACGCTGCTTAATCCACATGCGTGTGCTTAGAACGCCAGGTAGCATATGCGCTTTTTGCGGGTCGCGCAACTCGCCTACATGCACCGGCAATTGAATGCTCTTTTCTTCAATTTCCTCTTTCAGCGCCGCGAAATAGGCTGGTAACGTGGAATGAACAGCAAGGTTCTTATCAGGATTATGCTCGTTGTAAAAACGGACATGCTCCGATGTCGCTGGATGGGGTTCAAGGTGGTCAGTGCCCTGCATCATCAGATATTGCGAGCTGTTACTGTGAGGTTCCAAACGCTTGACAGCCTCATCAAGCAATTGCAATGAATGCTCTTTGCTGGTCACAGGCCAATGCGCGATATTGCCATAGCCATAATAGAGATGACCCAGCAAAACCTGGCTGCCATCCGG
>JAAZIH010000287.1 GCA_012800995.1 Chloroflexota bacterium | reverse complement strand
TCAACACGGCGCAGGCTTAAGCCGATGCGCTTGTCTTCCTCATCGATTTTGAGGATGCGCAAAGTAACCTGTTCGCCAGATTTAAGAACAGCTTTGGGGTGGTCCACACGGCGGTCAGATATCTCAGAGATATGAATTAGCCCTTCAAGATCACCCGGGACATTCAATTTGGCAAACGCGCCAAAGCTGGTAAGGCGGGTGATTTCAGCTTCGACCAGTTGTCCAACGGTCAGGCTCTTGGCATGTTCAAACCATGGATCCTGTTTAAGCGCGCGGATTGATAAACCTATACGTCGGCGATCGCGGTCAACGCTGATAACTTTGACCTTGACATCTTTGCCTACTTCAAGCTTTTCGCTGGGGTGGGTAATATGGTCATAAGTAATTTCTGAAAGATGCACGAGACCATCCGCGCCACCGATGTTGACAAAAGCGCCGAAATCAGCAATGCTGGTAACACGTCCCTTGCGAACATCACCTTCTTTAAGGTCTTCAAGGATCATATCGCGGATTTGTTCACGGGTTTCGGAGCTGGCAGCACGTTCGCTAAGGATTAAGCGATGGCGACCGCGATCAACTTCAATAACGCAAACGGAGATATCCTGGCCAATCATCTCTTTGTATTTTGCTTCTGGTGTATCACCTGACATACCAAGGCGGCGGCTAAAACTTAACTGCGAGGCAGGAATAAAACCGCGAATGGTTGAAAGCATGACCAAAAGACCGCCTTTGTTGTAACCCACAATTTTTGAATCAAACGCTTCGCCTGATTTCAAGAGCTCTTCCGCATCCACCCAGCTTTGTTCTTCAACCGCGCGGATGAATGAAAGAATCAGGTTACCACTTGAATCTTCAGGGGTAATAACATAAACGGGAATAGCTTTACCAACTTCCAACGTGCTCAGGAAGTCTTGGGGAATGGCTTCGTATTCTTTACCGGTGATAATACCTTCTGATTTGGCTCCGACACTGACTAAAATCTGACCCTCAGAGATGCTGGCGATAATACCGTCGCGGATTTCACCCGCTTTGGGTAAATCGATGATAAAAGCATCTTCATCAAGCTGATCCATGAGATCTTCCATGGACAGGACTTTTTTCTCTTCGGCAGGTTCTTGGCTTGCTTCGGATTGGGGTTCGATTGCCTGGTCGGCTGGACTAACTTCAGGGTCTTCGGTTTCTTCGGACCCTTGCACACTAATTGCGTCGTTTTGTGACATTAAAAATAGCTCCAATAGATTAATTTGGTTTTATTATAGATGCATCAAAGAAATCTCGCAAGTGAAAAAGAAAAAAGTGATAAAAAAAGGAGTTTACGAGACCTTTTTAAGTTCTGATTGGAGCTTATTTTAATTTAAACGAAGAAGTTTTGAATTTTTTCGGTGATAAAGTCCTGGTCAACTGATTTGAGTTCGGGATACATTGGCAAACTTAATATTTTGGGTACGATATCATCAGTTGTGCTTAAGTTTTTAGCTCCAGTAAGCCTGTCAAGGTAGGCAGGTTGTTGATGAACGGACTGGGGGTAATGAATTGCACTGGCGATGCCCTGGGATTTGAGGTGGGCTTGCAATTCTTCTCTTTGATTGCTTTCAATGACATAGAGATGATAAACATGCCGGTATTGGGGCTTTACTGTTGGCAAAACGAGATCTAAGCCGGATAGATGCTTGTTGTAGCGAGAGGCGATCTGGATGCGTTTTTGGGTTTCAGCTTCAAGAAAAGTCAGTTTAGCGTCCAGGATTGCCGCTTGAATTTCATCAAGGCGAGTGTTCATCCCTGGAAAGTCACTTATATAACGTTGCTTCCAGCCGTATTCACGCAACCATCTCAGACGGTCTGCTAAATCGTCGTTATCCGTTAGCACCGCGCCGCCATCACCAATCGCGCCCAAATTTTTGGTGGGATAAAAGCTGAAACATGCCAAATCGCCGAAACTGCCAATCATTTTGCTCTCGATCTGCGCACCATGGGCTTGAGCGCAATCCTCAATGAGGAAAAGATGATGTCGTTTTGCGATCGCTTGCAGAGTGGGTAAATCAGCTGGATGTCCGTAAAGGTGTACGGGTAGAATGGCTTTGGTTTTCTCAGTTATCAAGCCTTCAACTTTACTCGCGTCCATACATCGTGTTTCAGGGTCAATGTCGCACAGGACGGCTGTCGCGCCAACGAGCTCAATTGCGGCAACAGTTGCAACCGCGGTTAAAGAAACGGTGATGACTTCATCGTTAGGTCCGATGTTCAAGGCACGCAGGGCCAGGACAATGGCATCTGTCCCTGAATTGACGCCCACAGCGTGTTTTACACCGATATAGTTTGCAAAGTTTTCCTCAAATTTTCTGGTCGCTTCGCCAAGGATGTACCATCCGCTGTCAAGTACTTTTTTAATGGCGGCATCAATTTCGGCTTTGTGGGCAAGATAATTAGCGTGGGGGTCGGCAACGGGAATCAGTTTGGCATTCATATCAAATATACTTTTCAAAGTGTTGCTTGTAATAGTCTATGGTTTGGCGCATCCCCTCATGGAAATCCGTGCGGGGCATCCAACCAAGTTGGTTTTTGATTTTCTCAAAACTACCCTGATAGTCACCGATGTCGATAGATTTTCGGGATTTCGGGAATGGGACATATTCAAAGGGCGCGCCATGGTGCAAATCGCTCATGATTTGCGCGGTTTCGGTCAGCGACAGGCTTTGTTCAGAGCCTAAATTGTAGACCTGACCGTACGAGTTATCTGAAAGGGCTGTAATCAGCATCGCGTCGACAACATCTTCAACATAGTTGTAATCGCGTACTTGAGTGCCATCTCCGAAAATCTGCATGGGTTGCCCTTCCAGCAGGCGTCTA
>JAAZIH010000286.1 GCA_012800995.1 Chloroflexota bacterium | reverse complement strand
TAATGCATTTTGCATAACAATTGAATCGATTTTGTGCGGATTAAACACCATGGTCATAAAGACGATGATGTTGATTGCAATGAGCGCGTAATTGACGTAAGGAATACGTTGGGTTTTAATTTCATCGCGAACAGGAATCATCGAACCTCCTAAGCTTCGGGATTGTTTTTCTTTTCTTCAATTTCAGCCAAGAGGTTTTTCACGCGCGGATGCGCGGCATAATAGCCACGTTGCTCTTCGGGTATAAGAACAGCGATACGACACATGACTTCCTCCAGCGCGCGTTGTACATAATCGCGGTTGTGCTCGTTTTCTTCACGTTCTGGCAGATAAAATGCTTCGCCAAAGTTTATCGTGACATCCATTTTGCGCCATTCTTTGATGGCTTTGCCCATATCAGCCGTGCCAGCCGTGCCAACCAGCCCAACCGGAATAATTGGCGCGCCGGTTTTCATGGCAATCAGCACCGCACCTGGTTTAGCTTCTATCAGCTTTCCGGAACGTGACCGTCGCCCTTCAGGAGCAAGACCGACAATCCAGCCTTTTTTAATATAGTCAGCCGTTTCGCGCATGGCTTTAAAATCGCTTTCGCCACGGTCAAGCCAGATTACGCCTATTTTTTTGAGTATTGTGCCAAAAAAGGGCGCTCTGCGATAATTGCTCGCGGTTAAGGCTATTACATCTTCGCGCTTGGTGGAAAGCATCAAAAAAACGACATCAAGACGGCTGATATGGTTGGTAACCAAAATGGCGCCATTGAGCGATTCGGGGATTTCAGGATTATAGATTTTTTGATCACAGAATTTGGCAATCAGTTTGCGTATGAGATTCAACAAGTTAGCACGATTGATAGTCATCAGGTTTATGCTCCCCAGACAGAAGGACCTGCGTCATCAGAATCTTGTGGCAGATAAGATGCCATCAGGGTGTTTTCAGCAGGCAGTTCGCGTGTTATTTTATAGCTCAGACTCAAATATGCCACCAACATGCCTATAAAAAGAATACCCAGGCTGATATAAACAGCGATATCGGGTAGTTCTTTAAAAAGCAAAGCTTGCGCAACGGCGGCAAAATTCCATAATCCATGCATAAGGAAAGCGATTAAGTAAGACCAAATGGCATGTTGAGGACGTTTTTCGCGCCAGCTTTTTGCTAAGCCCCATCCCACAATGCCACCGGTAAAAGTGTGCAAGAGCAAGCCTCCTACCCTGCCAAGGACGAAGTAAAGCCAGCCTGAAATATCGGGTATTAACACAGCCTGCATACTAAACAAATATCCCTCGATGAGCCCGAAACCCGCGCCACTCATTAAGCCGGCAGTCCAACCCTCGCGTGGACTGATATTACGGGGTTTTAGAAGCCAAACGCCTATCGTTTTGAAAAGTTCTTCGATGATGGGTCCAACAACCGCAATGGCAAGCATTATAAAAAGGACAAATTTAGGATTTGATATAAATTCTTCAACTTGCCCCTCGGGATTCATGCTTAATTTTTCCAGCATGGATTCAAGATCAATGCTATTGGACATATTCGACAATACCATCGTGATGGCAATAATCAAGAGTAAAATTTGCACAAGCATGATATACATGGTGCTAAAGCTCATACTAAAGCTAAAGAGCCCACTATCACGTTTAGGATTTTCTCCCAAGCTATCGCGTAACCCGAGTTTTAAGATCCAAATCATCGCGACAGATAATGCCAATAGTGTAATCAAGGGGAGTAAGAAATCAGGCACACTCCACGCGTTTAGTACCAAGCAGCCACCCATGATAAGCAATGGCAATAATGCGATACTCCAATAGATCCATGCCGTATCTTTTTTATGCTTTCGGGGCTGGCTTATCTCATAATAAACCTGGCGAGAGCTGATGACAGACACCAATGCAATACCAGCTAAAAACAAAAAGGCAAAGCCCATCACCCAAAGGGTTGGGAGAATTTGACTTAATTCTCTGTTTGTTCCGCTTGCAACAATGCCAACAAAACTTAATATCGAGAGCCCCAAAAAGACAATTAAAACGAGAATGGATACCACCAGTTGGGCGGTATCCATCCATGTTGATTTTCTTTTATTATCTTCTTGCACTGATTGAGATTGATTCACTATCATTTCTCTTCGATTGTGATTTTGATAATCTTATCGCCTTCAAAATCAGGTGCGGGTTGGGCGGATGGATCGCGCAAGGTGATGCTCTTGAGCACATCTTTGCCCTCAATCAAACGTCCCATAATCGTATAACCACCATTGAGCCATTCGGCAGGTTCAAAGGTGATAAAGAACTGGCTGCCACTGCTTGAAGGCGCGTTGGTTTTTGCCACAGCCAGCAGGTAAGGTTGGTCAAACAAAAGCTCAGGGTGTGTTTCTTCCGCATAGGTATAGCCAGCGCCAGACATGCCCGAACCGGTCGGGTCACCACCTTGAGCCATGAAGTCTTCAAGCACACGGTGGAAGGTTACACCATCATAAAAACCTGTTTGTGACAGATACACAAATGAGTTCACCGCCAGAGGAGCAACGTTGGGGAAGAGTTCAAAAACCATCTTGCCCTTTTCAGTTTCCATGGTGGCAATGTATGTTTTTTCAGGATCGATAACAAAAGGTGGACATTCATATTTAAGCTCTGCTTCAGCTTTCATGACATCAATGACCGAGCTAAGAGTCTCAAAACTCCAGCTTGATTGCCAGGGATAATCGTTGATGAACAAAGATGGGGTCGCGTTGATGCCTAAACTCAGCTGTAATTCAGTTTCTTCAGCAATTTTATCGACAATAGCTTTACTAACAAGATCATCACTGAATTGTTTTACATCCAAACCAATTTCTTCAGCAGCGTCGTTCAGCCACTCGGTAAAGCCATCATCGGTCAGACTACCCCATTCTTGTTGAGCTCCAAAGATATGGTCATGCATTTCCCAGAATTTACCTTGCGCACCAGCGGCTTCGGCAGCCTGCGCTGCGAGGGGTGCCAAATTGTGGAATGACAAAGGCAGAGGACGATAAACCAAACGCACTTCATCCGGAAAAGCCTCATACAACTTGTGGGATTCGCTGGCAAAAAGCGCGCAGTAAGGGCATTGAAAGTCCGTGTAGAAAATGACCGTCATTATCGCGTCTTCTGATCCCATTACATGGTCTTCTTCGGTAATTTCAGGAAGCGTTGGGATTTGATATTGAGCGCGAAGTTCGGCAGTCAATGGCGCGAATATTGGCTCGGATGGCGTGCAAGCCATGCGATCATCATCTGTCGTAAGCGGATCGGTGCTTGTACGGGTTAACGCGAAGATGTCCTCAGCGGATTGAGCATTCGGTTCCAATTCTATAACGGGTTCAATAGTCTCTTCCTCAATCGGTTCTTCGATCTCTTCTTCGGAAGCTTTGGTGGGCATATTCTCAGGAACAGGCACGGTGCCTTTGCAAGCGCTAAGCAATAAAGTGGCCATCAAGAGAAGCAAGAAAAGTTTTGATATTTTTTTCATATGATCCTTTCATCCGTCAAGACATAGACCTTTGACGGTTCATTACAATAGTTCTTTACTCTATTTTATCCTTTATTCGTTTCAACACAATCTGACGTAACATGGTTTGCACCTCATCTTTTGGCATTGAAGCATCAACCCGTCGCCAGCGTGTGGGTTCTTCTTCTGCAAGTTGCAAATAACCAGAACGTACGCGTTCATGGAACGAGACCTCGTATGCGTCCAGGCGATTCCATTCATCAATGCTTTTCTTGCGCGCCAGACCTGTTTTGATATCCAAATCCAAAAGCAAGGTCAAATCCGGCTTGAGCCCTTCGGTGGCAAAGTTGAGCATTGCCCGCAAAATGTTCAAGTCCAAGCCGTGTCCATAACCCTGATAGGCTAAGGTTGAATCGCCATAGCGATCGCATAGAACAATTTTACCCTCACGCAATGCGGGTCGGATGACCTGCGCGACCAACTGCGCGCGGGCAGCCAAAAAGAGCAGAATCTCTGTGCGGGGTAGGAGTTCCGGGTTATCCATACTGGTTAATACCGCACGAATTTGGTCACCAATCGAAGTACCGCCAGGTTCGCGCGTGCAAAGCACACGATAACCTTGTGCTTCAAGATATTGCGCTAACGCGGGGATTTGGCTGCTTTTGCCACTGCCTTCGGGTCCTTCAAGACTTATAAACATATTAATCTCGATATATTCTCACGTAACGGTTGGGGTCTTTTCCAAAAGACTGCGAAACCAAGCCATATTCTCGGGCTAATTCGTGTTGTCTTTTGCGGATATGGGCAACAGTTGGCTGCAAATCGACATAAGGCTCGCCAGCCTGAAGCAAATCAACAGCGATATCAACCTGTGCCAGGGCTTCATCATCTTTTTCGCGCTTTTCTTGTGGTGTGGCAAGCCCAAAGGTATCGGCGAGGAATTGTTCAATTTGCGCCATTGAGTTTGAACGAATCACAAAAATGGGCAAGCCCTTCGCTTCGGCGTCCACAATGGGCTGCAAACGGTCACGATAGTAGCGACGCTGGGTAAGGAAGATATCAGCGTCTTTCATCTCACGCACAACGATGACCGGCGCGTTCATGCTTTTAATCGCCTGCAACAAACGGTTACGCGCTACGCCAAAAACAAACATGCGTTTTTCGCGACTGTCTTCCAGGTTTAGGATGGGGTACTCCGGGTCAACAAAGTCTTCATAGCGTTCTTTGCGATTTTTCTGTCGCGGTTGCGTATCAACAGCAGCTGAACTTCGCTGGAACGGTGTATTCTCCATGTTTTTACCGGCTCTCAGGCTTTGACTGGCAGTAGGCGCTTTAGCCTGACTGCCGCGCAGCATACGAATTTTGCCTTGTTCATCGCGATAGCGCTCTTCTGGCGCGAGCGGATAGCCACGCAAGATAGCATCCACCGCGCTGGCAATATCCCGGTGCACGTTCAGGCGATTGCGCTCTTGTATTTCAACCAATATATTGAAGGTTGGGGGTGAGCGGCGTTCCAGCACGGTTTTTTGCGTGCCGCGTCGACGCGCTTCATCATCTGAAAGCGTCACCGACTCGATACCGCCGACCAAATCAGAAAGCGTTGGGTTCAAAAGTAAATTTTCAAGCGCGTTTCCATGCGCCGTGCCAATCAGTTGCACACCGCGTTCGGCAATGGTGCGCGCGGCAAGCGCTTCAAGCTCGCGCCCAATCTCATCAATGACGATAACTTCAGGATTATGATTTTCAACCGCCTCAATCATCACTTCATGCTGAAGGGATGGTTTTGGCACTTGCATACGCCGCGCCGAACCCACCGCGGGATGGGGCACATCGCCATCGCCACCAATTTCGTTGGAGGTATCTACAATGATGACACGTTTTTTATCCGCTAAGGTTCGGGCTGCCTCACGCAGGATGGTAGTTTTACCCACTCCGGGTTTTCCTAAAATGAGAATGCTCTCGCCGGAGTTAACCAGGTCTTCGATAATATCAATGGTGCCATATACCGCCCGGCCTACCCGGCAGGTGAGTCCAACAACCCGCCCACGCCGATTGCGCATAGCTGATATGCGGTGCAAAGTGCGCTCCATACCCGCGCGATTGTCGGCATCAAACTCGCTCACACGACTGGTGACGTAGTCCAGGTCATCGTGGTTTACAAATCGATCTAAAAGGCGGATTTCACCCGACACAAAACGCGCGCTGGGATAACGTCCTAAATCCAGGATTATCTCCAAGAGATTGGCAAAATCGTTTTCTTTTCTTACAGCATTTGCCACATCAAAGGGCAAAACACCTAACAAGGCTTCAATATCATCCGTGATGCCTTGGCTTTTGTTTATTTTTTCTTCGTTCATCACTCTGATTTTATCGTATTTGCTGGAATTAATCATCAGCCCAAAGCCACAATTTGTAGGATTATGGTTAAGCTTTGATAAAGACTTCTTGCTTTATGATTTAACATCGGGTTGAATAGTAAAAGCACCACTTTCAGCAGGGTTCTTTTCGAATAGCTTTTCGGTCACAGTTTGTGGAGCATGACCCTTAACAGCCAAATGACGCGCGATTAATCCCCGTTCTTCGCTCACTTCTGTCGCGAGTACGTCCAACGCGCCACGCAACCAAGGCATATATGAGCGCGCGCTAAAGGTTACCGGACGTCCATACTCCTCAAAAAGCTCCTTAGCCAACGCATCCAATATTTCAGGACGTGTCGCCTCTGGCAAAAAGAACAATTGTGCCCAGATTCCCCTGCTTCCATAATCAAGATCAGCATAGGCGATGAGCTTACCACGCGCGTCGCGAAAGACCTTACCTAAAACTTTCGAGCGGGTCATGGGTTCGTAGCAACGAATGCGCGCCGCCACGAGTGTTTGATAAACCGTTTGCATATCGGCGTAATCCTTAGCACTCCAGGTATGCCAGGCACTCCCCTTTGGCGTTTCGTCATGAGCAATCTTGAGGCTATAGCAACGATGACTCGCCCAAATAATGAAATTCGCCTTTCTAAAGTCAGACAAGTAAACAGAATTGACTGGCAAGTCGCCCATCACGCGTGTAATACCCCATCCGCCAATTTCTTTAAGCAATGATTCAATCACAGCAACGGTATTAATATCCTTGGATTCAAGCGAAGTAATGAACTGAAGTTGGGCGAAATCTTCATCTTGCCACTGTATAGCGCGTGCCATTGCCAGTGTTTTTGCATTGTCTTCAAGCACGATACCGGCATGGTTTTGGGCGAACAAAGAACTTGCCATGCCCATCACACTCATCGGCTCACCATTCGTCACCACGCGCAGACTATCAAGGTTTTCCAACTTGGCAGACTGCCACATCAGGGTGCTAAAATCAAGCGCGTTTAGTTTGCGTAGGGTTCCTGCCATTTTTTCGTATCCTTGCTACCCTTATTATAAAAGAAAATCAGCCCCTTAGTTGAGACTGATTATAATAAACTTTATCCTGCAACTCGCGGGAAGTTTACCAACCGCGTTCGGACATGCGTTCAACATCGCTCAGTTCGCCAACGGAGCGTCCAACCATGGCTTCGCCCAGGTTACGGCTAACACGAGCCAATACTTCGGTATCTTTATAGTGAGTGGTAGCTTCAACAATGGCTTTGGCACGTTTGAGTGGATCGCCAGATTTGAAAATACCAGAACCCACAAAAATACCTTCCACGCCCAGTTGCATCATCAAGGAAGCATCAGCGGGTGTGGCAATGCCACCAGCCGCGAAATTGACCACCGGCAGGCGACCCAAACGGCGAACTTCCATACACAGCTCATAAGGCGCCTGGATGTTTTTGGCATAGGTCATCACTTCGTCATCCGGCAATGAGAGCAGATGGCGGATATCACCATACACGCTGCGCGCATGGCGCACAGCTTCGACGACGTCACCTGTACCGGGTTCGCCTTTGGTGCGAATCATTGCCGCGCCTTCACCAATACGGCGCAGGGCCTCGCCAAGATTTCTCGCGCCACAGACAAAAGGCGTGTTGAAAGCATGCTTGTTGATATGGTATTGTTCATCAGCCGGAGTGAGCACTTCGGATTCGTCAATATAATCGACTCCAAGGCTTTCGAGAATCTGAGCTTCAGCAATATGACCAATGCGGCATTTTGCCATAACTGGAATGTCCACTGCCTCCATGATTTTTATGATAAGCTCTGGGTCACTCATACGTGCAATGCCCCCTGCCACACGGATATCAGCT
>JAAZIH010000008.1 GCA_012800995.1 Chloroflexota bacterium | reverse complement strand
CATGCTTACCTACTCAGGCAGATAACAATACAGGCACCCTTTCGAGTGCCTGTAACTAATCTCATTCACTTGCTTATTCTGAAACATGTCCAGCCATCAGTAAACCAATTTCTTCGCGGCTTGCCGCAGCAGCATCTAAAACCTTTAGAATCTCACCGCGATAAATCACCGCGATGCGGTCACTAAGCGACATAATCTCTTCAAGCTCCGAAGATACTAACAAAACACCAACACCAGCATCACGCATTTCAATCAGCGTCTTGTGGATATATTCAATCGAGCCTACGTCCAAACCGCGTGTGGGTTGACTGGCAATTACCAGCGACACATCCCGGCTAAGCTCGCGCCCCACAATCACTTTTTGCTGATTACCACCGCTCAAATCGCCAGCATTAGTTGTGGGTGATGGCGCGCGCACATCAAAGCGTTCCATGAGTTCTTCGGCATTGCGCAAAGCTTCATCAGCATTCAAAATACCATGTTTCGAAAAAGGCTCGCGATAATACGTGCAGAGCGCGAAATTGGAGGTTAACGGATATTGCAGTATCAAGCCGTGTTTTTGGCGATCTTCAGGGATATGTCCCATACCTTGTTCAACCAAAGTCCGTGGTTTTTCCTGGGGCATACGTTTTCCATCAATCCAAACTTCACCGCTGTTATACCGTCTTAATCCAGTAAGCGCTTCCACCAGTTCACTTTGTCCATTGCCTTGCACGCCAGCAACCCCCAAAATCTCACCAGCACGCAGGTTTAATGAAACGTTTCTCACCGAATGCAGCTGGTTCTGATCCTGTATATTGAGATTAAAAACTTCCAGAACAGTTTCGCCTGGATTTGCCGGCCCTTTATCAACTTCAAGGATGACCTCCCTGCCGACCATCATGCTCGCCAAACCATGTTCATCGGTCTCTGCTGGTGTGGTTGTGCCTACCACCTCTCCACGGCGCATGATGATAATTCGATCTGCAATCTCCAAAACTTCTTTCAGCTTATGAGTAATAAAGACGATCGAAACGCCTCTTTCGGTCAAACGTCGCATCACCTTAAAGAGCTCTTCAGTTTCCTGGGGTGTCAAAACCGCAGTGGGTTCATCTAATATCAGAATCTCCACATCGCGATAGAGCGCTTTTAAAATTTCCACTCTTTGTTGCAAACCCACTGGCAATTCCTCAATAATCGCATGTGGGTCTACATAAAGGCCAAAGCTTTCTTCAAGATCACGCAAACGCTTTTCAGCAGCTTTTTTATTCAAGAAAGGACCTTGAGTCGACTCCGCGCCTAACATCACATTTTCAAGCACCGAAAAGACTGGTACCAACATAAAATGCTGATGTACCATACCAATGCCAGCCTTAATGGCATCATGCGGATTGTTAATCGCGTAAGGCTCACCATTGAGGTAAATCTCACCACTGTCCTGGGTGTAAAGACCATAAATGACGTTCATCAAGGTCGATTTACCCGCACCATTTTCCCCTAAAAGTGCCAGTACTTCTCCCCGGTGTAACTCCAGGCTAACATCGGCGTTGGCAACTGTCCCGGGAAAGGTTTTGTAAATATTTCTTGCTTCGAGAATGAGCGTACCGTTTTCAGCCATATTGCCTTCTTCCAACTTTTCGTTTGCAGTAATACTTAGGCTATCCATAATCACTCCTTCTCATAGGGAATGCCTTCAGCCGCTGGAGCACGCGACCTGCCCACAAAGCCAGAAACCACAATAATGGTCAGTATGTACGGAATCATACCGACAAATTGGGGAGGAACCTGAATTCCCATAAACTGCAGCTGGATCTGCATCGCGTTAGCGAAACCAAAGAACAATGCTGCCAGGGCTGATGAAATCGGGTTCCATTTTCCAAAAATCATCACTGCCAAGGCGATGAAGCCACGTCCGTTGGTCATGCCTCGTTCAAACATGCCAACACCTTCCAGGGTTAAAAATGAACCAGCCAAGCCAGCCATGATGCCACCAATAATCACATTCCAATAACGGATTTTGAAGACATCAACACCAACGGTGTCAGCCGCTCGGGGATGTTCCCCTACCGCGCGGGTGCGCAAACCCCAACGGGTATGGAACAAAAGCACCTGCGAGAAAATGACAAGCAAGATCGCCATATAGGTGATGGGAGGGTTATTAAACAAAACTGGTCCGATTAACGGGATTTTAGCCAAAGGGCCCAAAGGAATATTCCACAATTTACCCTGTGTGGTCAAGCCAGTTTGATAAAAATAGCCCGTAATACCCGTTGCCATAATATTGATGACTGTGCCACCAATAGTTTGATTGAGCTTCAGCTTAATCGACAAGAAGGCTAAAAATAGCCCCATAATCGCTCCAGTTAACATGCCCACCAGCAAGGACAAAAGCAAATTGCTGGTCCAAACATTAGTCATGTAGGAAAGAAAAGCGGACATTAACATCTGCCCTTCAATACCGATATTCACAATTCCTGCCCGTTCACAGAAAATACCACACAAAGCGCCCAGGATTAGTGGCACCGCGTATCGTAAAGTGCTGCTTAATACTGCAGATGTTTTCTCTGGAGAGCGGGCGTTGAAAAACAAAATTACTCCCACTACAATCAAGCCCAGAATGATACTGCGCACCAACTTCCAATTAATGGAAGACCAATTCTTCTTATTGACTGATTCGCTGATCATCTTTGCCCCCATCCTGAAGTAACTGTGATTTCCGTGCCTTGTTGTTTGCGAAGTTTAAAGATCCATCTAATCACCATTTCAGCAGTTACAAAGAGTAACATGGTGCCTTGGATGATATCAATGATTTCATTGGGAACATTTGCATAAAATTGCATCGTGTTCGCGCCACCTTTCATTGCGCCTAAAAAGAGAGATGAGAGAATGACAGCAATCGGGTTATTACGTGCCAGGAGCGCGACAGTAATTCCGTCAAAACCAAGACCCGTATTAAAGCCTGGTTGAAAACGACCTACGACACCCATCGTTTCAACCGCACCGCCCACGCCTGCCAACGCGCCACTAACGACCATCGCTGCTACAATAAGCAGTTTCGTGCGCATGCCAGCGTACTTTGAAGCATGTGGGTTCAAACCAACCGAATTGATTTCAAAGCCAAATGTAGTGCGATTGATCACAAACCAAATCAATAACGCTGTCAACACCGCCACGATAAACCCAACAGGCACTGGTCCAATGTTGGGGATCTCTGCTGATGGCTGAATAGCTGGTAATCGCGAAACGATGTTACCCGGACTTCTGTCTTTCCATGGTCCTTCAGAAAAATAGTCGCTAAGGTTGATAGCTACATAATTGAGCATGATGGTCGAAATCACCTCATGCGCGCCAGAGTAAGCACGCAGCAAACCAGGAATCCCCGCAAACAAAGCGCCTGTCAACAACCCTGTTAAAAGGCCCAGGGGGATGTGGATGTAAGGTGGCAAACCCTTGAGTGAAAAGCCTACAAAACCGGCCATAAGTGCGCCTAACAAGAGCTGACCCTGCGCACCGATATTAAATAGACCCGCCTTAAAACCTAATGCCACGGCTAAACCGGCAAAGATTAAGGGCGTGGATTTTTCTAAGACCCTTTGGAAATTTCTCAATGAACCAAAAGCGCCTTTAAAAAGTTGCCAATAGGCTTCTAGTGGATTCGCTCCTGAAACTAATAAAATAATCGCGCCCACTAAAAGCGCAAAAATAATTGCTAAAAACGGAATGCGTAGTGAAAACCAAACTTTTTTTAACCAGTTATTTTGGGAGGGTGTAAGTTCTTCCACGCTGGATTACCTCCAATCTTTTTTAGGAATGAGGTGCCGCAAAGGCGGCACCTCATTTTGCTGTTATTTACAGCTGGTTGATGATTTTACTTATCAGGAAGTTCAATCTTGCCAGCGTTATAGGCTTCCAAAGCTTCTTTGAGCTTTTCTCGGATTTCATCCGTAACCATGCTCTCAAAGTCATGGAAAGGCGCCAATGAGGAACCACCAACATAGTTGCCGGCAGGGAATTTGCCTTCGTAGGCAAGTTTGATGAGTTCAACCACAGACAGGGTAATATCTTTTGTAGCGGATGAAATCAAGCATTTGTGAGCCTCAGGAACGGTCAACCATTGGTCGGTGTCAACACCGATGCAGAACAAGCCTTCGTGCTGAGCAGTTTCGATCAGCGCGCCATTACCGGTATTACCAGCAGCGGCAAAGACAATATCAGCACCTTGTTCGATAGCTTGCTTGGCAGTTGAAGCACCCCATTCGGGATCAGTAAACGCCACATCCATGCCACCGGGATGGTAGGTGGAAATTACGTCGATTTCAGGATCAACCCATTTGGCACCACCAACATAACCACGGTTATAGTTAACTACTGGCGGAACCAGATCAGTACCTAATACAGCTGCAATTGTTTTGCTTTCGGTGAGGTTAGCCGCCAAAACGCCTGCCAAAACACCCGAGAGCGCTTCATCAAAAATCAGACCTGCCACGCCGGGAACTTCTTCGCCCTGGAATTGGTCAACACCAATAAAGGCAACACCCGGATTAGCTTTCGCGGCATTGATGGTGGCTTCGCCGAGGGCGAAACCGACGGTCACGATGACATCGAAGCCTTCATCAACAAAAAGCTGGATGTTGGCATCATAGTCTTTGGCATCTTTTGTCTCGATGTATTTGGCTTCAAAACCGAGCTCTTCCTGTGCTGCGACGACACCTTCCCAGGTTGCCTGGTTGAAGTTCTTGTCATCGACAACACCAACATCAGTAACCAGACCGACCTTAAAGGTTTTCGCAGGTTCTTCAACTGGTTTCTCAACGGGCTGTTCAACTGGTTGCTCAACCACTGGTTCAGCCACAGGTTCTTTTGGCGTACAAGCCCCAAGCAACAGCCCGGCGACTAAGAGGATAGCCAAAATTGAATATAAACGCTTCTTCATTCTTTTCTCCTTTTGAACTAAGATTGGACAATATCTAACACCAACGGTGTCTTGTAAAGTATGTTAAGTATATATTAAGCCTGCAATTCTCGCAATGTTATAAAAGTCCCAATTTCAACATTTTTCAATTGCAGGCTTGCTTTTCTTAGAACAAAGGCTTATAGAATAGCGTCTATGCCCTCAAATTCTTCCTGATAGCTGTCCCCATGATGTTTATCCGCTTCTGGGTTTGCTTCGCCTCGCTTCACGAAGAAAATACAAATCAACGCGAATGCCATAAATATCGGCCCGACTAACATAATCTGCCCATAATCACCACCAGAAAGTTTAACGATGAGGCCGTTCAGCAAGGGCCCAATGATGGCAGACAGCGTTGAGAAGAAGTAGTAGAGCCCGGTGTAGGTACCGACACGGTCTTTGCTCGTCAAATCAACCACCATCGGCAAGGAATTGATGTTAATCAAAGACCAGCCAATACCCGCCAAAAGCAAAATAATCGTCACGTTCATAAAGTCGCCCAGGAGCGGAATGCGGGTATGCGTGGTTAATAATATGTCTTTGGGGACAAAGAACATCGAGCTCATCGTCAGCACCATGATCGCGAGACCGGTCAGGATGGTTCTGCGTCTGCCAAACTTTGCGCCAATTAAGCCCGCGGGGATAGCAAAAAGCAAGAAACTCGCGCCCACACTGGTAATCAGTTGTCCCGCGCCACTATCCGTGAGCCCCAGGAAGTTTTTACCATAAAGGGACAGGAAAGTTTCAATCGCGTTGTAAGCGATAAACCAGAAGAAAATCGCAAAGAAAATAAGAATCGCGTCGCGCTGTTTGCCCGTAAAGACTTCTTTCAAGCCTTCAATTGTGCTTGCAGTTTTAGGCTTCTCTTCACCTTCGTGTTTTTCATACTCTGGCTCGCGTACAAAGATAAAGACCAGCACCGCCGCAAGAATGACCAGGATAGATCCAAACCAAAACGGGAACGCGCTCGCCATGGAATGATCCATCTTCACCAGTATGGCGCCAACTGCGGTGCCTATTACCAAACCCAAGCCACCCATAAAGTTGATGACGCCATTGGCTTGGGAGCGGAACTTACTGGGAGTAATGTCTGGCATCAAAGCGACTACCGGTGTTCGCCAAAATGCCATCGCCAAAAGCGTCGTTACCGTACAGGCCAGGAGCACGGGTAAGGTAGCTGCCAGAGGAATAAGTCCAAATGCCACCGCCGCGATAGGCGCGCCAATGATAATGAAAGGCAAGCGTCTGCCAATTTTAGTGCGCAAACCGTCTGACCATACCCCAACCGCAGGTTGAATAAGAAAAGCAGCGATATTATCCAAGACCATGATGATTGAAATCGCCACAGAATCAAGACCAAACTTGCCATCTAAAAGCAAAGGCACGTAGGTGTTGTAAAGACTCCAAAGCACACTTACGCCAAAAAAGCCAAAGCCGACTAAAAACAACTTTCCCCATTGAATACGATCCTGTTTTTGCATTGTATGATACATAATCACTCCTTTGAATATTCTTTAATTATTAAACGCATAAGTCAGCTTTAAGATGCTGACTTATCTTGGTTTTGCTCTTCAAGCGATTTTATATAACGCTCTAAGAACTTTTTATCTTTGTCACTAAGGTTCGCCTTTTCCAACAAGTCCGGTCGCCAATTGAGCGTGCGAATAAGAGACTGTTGCCGTTTCCATTTGGCTTGTTCCACATGGTTGCCATTTTGTAAGATTTCAGGCACTTCCCAGCCCCGAAATTTCGCTGGCTTGGTATATTGGGGATACTCCAATAGTCCATCTTCAGCAAACGAGTCATCTTGCGTGGCTTCTACGTCACCCAAAACGCCTGGCACGACGCGACCAACCGCGTCCATCAGGATTAACGCCGGCAGTTCACCCCCCGTTAAAACAAAATCACCAATCGAAATCACCCGTGTAGCCAGATGCTGGCGGATGCGCTCATCAAAGCTTTCATAACGCCCACAGATGATGCCAATACGATTATGCTGGGCAAGTTCGCGCGCGATTCGCTGATTAAGAACCTCACCTTGCGGACACAACAAGATAACAGGATCTTTGGGCGGCTGCCCCATGATGTCTTCAACAGCGGCAAAAACTGGTTCTGGCTTCATAATCATGCCACCACCGCCGCCATAGGGCGTGTCATCAGTCATATGATGTTTATCAGTCGCCCAATCGCGAATGTTGTGGGTATGCACCTCAATCAGTTTATTCGCGATTGCACGTTTAAGGATGCTGATGTCCAAATAGGGCTGAAAAATTTCCGGAAACAGGCTAAAAACGTCAAACCGCATGCGCTAATTGTAGACGATGGCACCAACACTGGCAAGCTTTTGAACTCACTCTTTCATAAAAAGCAAGATTAAGAATAGCCGATTT
>JAAZIH010000285.1 GCA_012800995.1 Chloroflexota bacterium | reverse complement strand
GCTTGCGATCCCGTTTACGCCTGGTAAGTCCCAACCCTTTTCTTTGATAGTTTGTGCCAATTTCTTTAATTCTTTATCGCCAAGTTGGTTTTCAAACCAAATGAGCAATGGGAACGGGGGAGTCATCATCGCGATAAAATCGGGCAGCGCATTTTGCCTGAGACGTGTTGCCATGAGTGGCATCTTTTCACCAAAGGAATCGGGTCGTTTTTGCAGGGCGATGGCTATGCCTAACATGAGACGATGTCGGGTTTCATCAGCTTTGAAAACGGCTAGGGTGTGCTCTAAAAAGACGTTTGCATCTTCAAAGAAGCTTAAGTCATGTTGATAAATCATGATTGCATCTCAAATTTGGGCTAATCCTCAACGAAATCACGCAATCTGTTGCTTGAGCCTGCCGAGCGCAATTTGCGGAGGCCGGCTCCTTCAATTTGGCGAATGCGTTCGCGGGTGAGATCAAGCCGGACCGCGATTTCGTCTAGCGAGTGATTCACACCATCAACCAACCCGAACCGCAACTTCAAAACCGTTTGCTCTTTCTCATTAAGCGTGGCTAAAGATGCCGCGATGGTGTCTTTGAGGCTTGAGTGCAAAACACCATCAATGGGCTGGTCACCGTCATCATCCGGTATGTAATCTGCCAAAATGCTGTCTTCCGTGTCGCCAATCGGGCTTTCAAGTGAGAGCGGGATTTCGCGATTTTTGAGCACATCTTCAACTTTGCGCGTGGCTTCATCCCAGCGATACACCAGGTCCGGGGCGGCTTTTTCGCGGTCAAAGGCAATCGATTCAATCGCGGTCTGGTCTTCCTCGCTCAAATAGCTTGAACACGCGGCGATTTCGGCAAAGTTGGGCTCGCGGCCAAAACGCTGTACCAAATCGCGCTGGATTTTGGTAAGGCGGCTGATTGCTTCTGCTACATGAATGGGCAGGCGAATGGTACGGGCGTGCTCAGCGATATAACGGGAGACGGATTGGCGAATCCACCAGGTGGCGTAAGTGCTAAAGCGGAAACCTTTGGCAGGGTCAAATTTTGATATGGCGCGCATCAGCCCGATATTGCCTTCCTGGATGAGGTCTAAAAGCGAAACACCAGGGTTGGAATAGTGCTTGGCAACACTCACCACCAGGCGAAGGTTGTACTCTACCAGGATGTCGCTGGCACGCTTGGCGGTTTCACTTACTTTGGCTCGGGTTTCAATGAGGTTCGGATTGAGTTTGAGGTTGTTTATGGTCTCAAGTTTTGGCGTTTCCTGACCTTCAAGCTTGCGGATAATCTGTTCAAGATTTGAACTGCCTAATAAGTAGGCATCTTGCGCAAACCGTAAAATATCCATGGCGAAAACTTCCCAAACCACGTCATTGCCCCAACGGGCATCATTCAGGAATTCGCGGATGTAAGATTTTTCTGCAGCACAAAACTCATCCTGAAAAGCACGCGTTTCTCTTAAAAGGAGCATGATATCTGGCAAGCTATGCTTTAAGCGTTTGGCATCATTGATAACACTTTCCCAGCTGTTTTGTAAATCAGACAGAATGGCATGGATATTCATGCCCATTTCGGGGTCTGAGTAGCTTTTTGCCAGTTCATCAGCCTGCACGGCAAGTGCCAGGCGGAATTCCTGTTCGTGGGTTAACAGTGGCAAGCCGGTTATTTCGCGTAGATATAGTTTTACGGGATCATCCAGTGTTTCCAAATATTCCAGGCTGTCTTGTTCGGTCGTTTCGTTTTGGTCGGTCATAGGTTTATATCCTGCGGTGTTTCTTATCCAGTTTGGCGTTTCGGTTTATCGAATCTTCTGGCAAAAGAGCTGAAGCCAGAGCTCTATCGATAATACGGCGTTGGGTGAGCAGATCAAGGTAGAGCTTGTCAGCTTCGTCTTTTGAGTAGGGGCGTGCTTCTTCATCTGCTTGCAGAAATTGAATCTCCTGCACCCTGTCTTCAATGAGGTTTTTACGGATTCTTAAAAAGCTCCTGAATTGCTCGTAAAACGACTTGCTCTGACTTGGTTTTAGCACCAGCGCGTCTTGTTCAGTTGGTTCATCCATATCAAAAATATCGGGCAAGTGTTGTTCAATATAGTCGAGAGCGGGTTCCGCGTCTTGTTCCAGGCTATCCTGAACAATCCCAAAGGCTAATTTGCAATCGGATTCCTGAAAATCATCGCTTGATACAAGGGGCAAATCCAAAATCCCAAGCTGGCGATTGAGCTGATAGAGTTTCTCGGGTTCTTTCAG
>JAAZIH010000284.1 GCA_012800995.1 Chloroflexota bacterium | reverse complement strand
GCCCATGCCACTTATGAAGAAGCAGAAGAGGAAACCATCAGGATGTTAGGGGTTTATACCGACTTTTGCTACAATGAAGCTGCTATGCCGGTTATGCCAGGCCGCAAATCGGACAATGAAAAATTTGCCGGCGCTTTGGCTACCTATTCCATCGAAGCCATGATGGGCGATACCAAGGCATTGCAAGCGGGTACCTCGCACTTTTTAGGTCAAAACTTTGCCAAGGCTTTTGATATCAAATTCCTTGACCAAAACAACGAATTGCAATATTGCTGGACGACCTCATGGGGCGTTACCACACGCTTGATTGGCGCGATGGTGATGATTCATGGTGATGACCAGGGTTTGGTTTTGCCACCCCGTTTGGCACCTATCCAGGTGGTGATAGTACCCATTTTCCGCAAAGATACTGAAAAAGAAGCTGTTTTAGCGATGGTCGAAAAGGTGCGCGCGGGCTTGAAAGCGAACAATATCCGAGTGCATGTGGATAACCGCGATGGACTGACCCCCGGCTTTAAATACAACGACTGGGAGCTCAAAGGTGTGCCTCTGCGCATCGAGATTGGGCCCAAAGACGTTGAAAAGAACAGCCTGGCTTTCGCGCGCCGCGATATCCCTGGACGTGAGGGTAAAAGCTTTGTTTCAATGGACGGATTTGAGCAAACCGTGGCGGATATGTTGGTCACAATCCAGGATAATATGCTCGCCAAAGCGATTGCTTTCCGCGACACGCATATTTTTGAAGTGGATAATTACGAAGACTTCAAGGATGTTGTTGAAAATAAGGGTTGGGCTAAAGTCTGGTGGTATGACGACAGTGAAAATGAAGAATTGATCAAGACTGAAACTAAAGCCAAACTGCTCAACTTCACCGAAACCGAAGGCGAAGGCATTTGCTTCTATTCTGGACGAAAAACCAATACGCAGGTCTTTTTCGCGAAGACTTACTAAACGTTTTACTTTGAAGGTGAAAGAGGCTGAGCGAATCAGCCTCTTTTTTATGCGTCTGTTGCTTGGACGTGGACTTCTAACCGTGTCTTTTAGTCAGTATCTACTAAAACTGGGATGAGAATCAGCTATAATTTGGCTATGGTCGCGATTAATCTCAATCGATTAGAAAATCAACTACAAGCCTTACAGGAAAAGTTTGCCGAACCTGAAGCTTTTCGTGATGGCTTGCATCGGTTTTTTTCTTTTTATCATCAATATTCCCGCCGAAAACACGAAGATTCTATCCCGAAGAGCTTCATGCGCCAGTATGACTTGCCTGTTCAGATTGTTCCGCAACTCGAACTCTCCCTAAAGCAGCTTGCCAAAAGTCATTGTGAACAAAGTTTTGCACTCATTGAAGAACTTTGGAAAGACGATTTTTTTGAAGCGCGGGATTTGGCTTGTTTCATCCTGGGTCAGCAAGCAGAAAGCGAAACGGAGCGGGTTATCACCCAAATTGAAAGCTGGCTCGCTCAGGCGCAAGACAGGGCGGTGGTGTCCTCGGTTTTCAAAAAAGCCTGTCAGGGATTACTGGAATTCGCGCCAAAGCAGTTTATTGGACTTACCGAGAGATTGTTGGTGTCGAAAGACTTACGCCAACAAGGCTATGGTTTGATGGCTTTGGGTATTTTTCTGCCCAAAGCGCAGCATAACGATTTACCGACGATTTATGGCATGGTGCGTCCTTTTATTGCGTGTTCTGATTTGCAACTGCAAAGCCGATTAGCGGAATTGGTGAACGAGTTGGTTAAGCAATCACCGGGCGAGGTAGCGTATCTTTTGAAAGAAGTATTATCCGATACCGAAGGGGCTGAGATTGAACAACGCTTACGCTCTTATCTAAGTTTTTTTGACGATAATTACGCTATCGGAATCCAGGAAGCCATCAAAAACCATGCTACGCTTCGGGCGAAAAGATTGAAATCCGCCGATAATTAATGACCTCAAAAAATGGCTTTTGTAAAATCAAGTACACTCATAGCATGAAGTCTCTAAGGCGGATTCTTTTTATCGTCGTTGTGTTGGTATTGGGTTTGATGCTTATCGTGGGGTGCGAAGCGCGCGCCGAGCTCCAGGATGAGCCTGCCGAAAAGCAAGCTGAATCGGTGGCATTACCTGAACCCGCCATTCAAATTACGACTGGACCAAGCCCTGTTATGGTTAGTCAGACAGCAGAACCTACGCCTGAGCCGAGCCCTTACCCGATGGAAGACCTAAAAGTGAGCGAGACTATTGAAATAATTCCAACCGTAAAGGTAGATTATCCCGAGTCGCATTACATATCGGGTATTGGAGGGCATTCGCAGTACTATTATCTGAGTTGTGAATCGAGCGCAGCGGTGGATTGGGCATGGTTTTTTGGGGTGAATATTTACGAGTCGACTTTTCAGGCGGATATGCCTCGATCAGATAATCCCGATTTAGGCTACGTGGGCGATTTTACCACACGCAAATGGGGGCAAATTCCACCCTATTCCTATGGTGTGCATGCTGGGCCAATCGCGGAGGCTTTGCGCGCTTATGATTTACCTGCTGTCGCTGTGAAGGGCTATACGCTGGATGAGGTCAAGAAAAAGCTCGCGGAAGATAAACCCATCATCGCCTGGATTATTGGAAATTTGGAGTACAGCGAGCCGGTAGAGTACGTTGATAAGGCGGGAAACACGGTTATCGTTGCGCCCTACGAGCATGTGGTTATTCTTACGGGTTATAATGCAGAGAGTATTCGATATATGAACAATGGCAAGTTCTTTGACGCGCCCACAGAGGTCTTTTTAACCTCCTGGGCTGTTTTAGGGAATATGGTTGTTATT
>JAAZIH010000007.1 GCA_012800995.1 Chloroflexota bacterium | reverse complement strand
TATTTGCGTGGCATGGCGTTTTGGATGAACGAGCATACTTTCGCGGCGCGTAAAGAGCAGTTTCACAGGGCGATTTGTTGCCATTGCCAGCAAGGCGGCGTGAATCTGCCCGGCGATGTCTTCTTTTCCGCCAAACGCGCCCCCTGTTCGTTGTCCTCTGACGCGCACTTTATCTTCAGGAAGTCCAATCGCTTCAGCAACCTGACGCCTGTCTTCAAAGGGTATTTGCGAACCGTTATAAAGGTCTAAACCGCCATCGGGTCGGGGCACAGCGATGGAACATTCCGGTTCCATAAAGAGATGCTCCATAAAAGGTGTGCTAAATGTTGCGGTTAGCACTGTTTTGGCTGATTCAAAAGCTTTTTCAACATCGCCCTTGCTTGTGTGGATATGCTTGAGCAGGTTTCCGCTTTCGTGCACCAGTGGCGCGTCGGTTTCTAATGCCCGACCTGGATTAGCAACAACCGCTAAGGGCTCGAGCTCGAAATGAATTTTGTCAACCGCTTCATCGGCAATCGCTTGTGTTTCCGCGGCGACGAGCGCGATAGCATCGCCCATATAACGAACATGCTCACCTATACCAACCAGTATAGGCCAGTCTGCTAAATAAATACCATGTTTTTTGGCATATTTGAGGTCTTTTGCTGTCAAAACGGCTTTGACACCAGGTATTTTACTGGCTTCCTCAAAATCAATGCTTTTCAGAACGCCGGATGGCATCTTTGCCCGCAAAACCCGGGCAAAGAGCATGCCTTCAAAGCTCAAATCGTCTGTGAATTTCGCGCTGCCCATTGCTTTGGCAATCGCGTCCGGGCGATAGTAGGGTTTGCCAACATGAATCAGGTCTTGCTCACCCAAAGAAACGTCCCGATCTGGCAGAGAAACATTTTCACGAAGCGCTAAAGCAGCCGCTTGAACAGCGCTGATAATGCTTTCATAAGAGCCACAACGGCATAAGACGGGTTTCATCGCGTTTTGGATTTCTTCGCGGCTTGGATTTGGATTTGCCTGGAGTAAAGCAAAAGCCTGCATGAGCTGTCCAGGCGTGCAAAAGCCACACTGGATTGCCCCGTGGACAACAAAGGCGTGTTGCAGGGGGTGCAGGGCGCGCAAATCCTCACGATGCGCGTGCAGGTGTTCAGGACGAAGCTCACGCAGACCCTCAACTGTGAGGACTGTGCCGTTATTCGCTTTAGCAGCGGGTGTGACACAAGCGCGGGTGGCTCTGCCGTTCAGGATGACGGTACAAATGCCACAGACGCCTTCACCACAGCCAATCTTGGTTCCGGTTAACCCAAGCCGCTCACGCAAGAGTGTGCTTAGTTTTTCGCCTGGGATTTCTTCAAGCTCGTAGGCTTTTCCATTAACAGTGAGCTTTAGCATATGCCCTTATTATAGAATAAAACAGCTCTGGTTTACAGGGCACTTTATGCCATCAACGCGCTCGCCAGTCTAATCATAGTAGCGTTTTACGCGCTGATTGACCTGTGTTGTGACCTCATAAGTAATCGTGTTTAGTTTCTCTGCCCACTCGTAAGCTGTTATTTCCAAATCACCACTTTTGCCAATGAGTACCACCTCATCGCCAACCTTCACATCGGTTTCGGGTCCTAAGTCAATCATCGTTTGGTCCATACAAACGCGCCCCGCGACGGGATAGGAACGACCGTTAACCAGCATACGCCCACGGTTGCTAAATAAGCGGTTGAAGCCATCCGCATAGCCAACCGGAACCGTGCCAATAAAGGTGTCTCGCGGAGCCTTCCAGGTTTGACCGTAGCTGATGGGTGTGCCCGCTTTTACCTTTTTAACGAAACTGACCCGGCTATAAAAACTCATAGCCGGTTTCAAAAAGAGGGTTTTGGGTGTTGTTAAGTCGGGATAATAACCGTAAACCATAATACCCGGTCTTACCATCTTCATGAAAGCGTTTTTATGGCCAAGAATATCGCCGGAATTGGCGCAATGGGGCAGTTCGATCTCACGTCCGATGGCCTGATTTACGTTTTCCACAACGTTTTTGAAACGCTGGATCTGGTCTTCCGTGTATAAATAGGGGTCCAAATCACTCATATCGGCAACAGGCATATGGGTGAAAATCCCTTGGAGATGCAGGTTCGGGCAGTCCCTCTCAATAAAGAGCGCGCGTTCTGGCGCTATTTCCGGTAACACACCGATGCGGCCCATACCCGTGTCTACTTTAAGATGGACATTGATTTTCTTGCCCATTCTTCGGGCGGTATCCTGCAAATGTTGAATGAAATCGACATCAATCACACTGAGCGTGACATCATTTTCGATCGCAGCTTCCATTTCTTCCGGGAAAGCGGGCGACAGTTTCAGGATAGGCAATCGAACCCCAGCCTGGCGAATAGCCATTCCCTCAGGAACGGTGGCTATCCCAATCCAATCCATGCCACAATCTTCGGCGACTCGCGCGACTTCCACTGAGCCATGTCCATAAGCGTTGGCTTTGAGCGCTGGTAAAATTTTAACGTCTCGCCCAACCCTTTCGCGTATGGAGAGTAAATTGTCGCGGATATTGTCTAAATGAATTTTTACGTGGGTTTGATAGAGCATTTTGAGGCTTTCGTGGCTTTTGTCAGTTGTTAAGAGCGAATTCGTTCGCATTCGATTATACCAAGTCCGCATCTGTCTGGCATAAAGACATCTAACAATACATTTTGCGTTTTCCGCGTTAGGTGAAAGAAATCGCAAAATCTTAGCAGCTTGGCATATTAAGAACCAAAGCGGATTGTTTCAAAGCCCAAATCTCTCAATCGCACGTGGTCCAGATGGTTGCGGCCATCGATGATGACGCATTGAGGCACGTTTTGCCAGTCGACATGCAAATAATCCTGCCATTCGGTAAGCAGTAAAACAGCCTCGGGGCTTTCAAGCGCTTTGTTCAGATCATCTTCATAAATGACACCCAGGTCTGGATAATAGAGACGGGCGTTTTTGAGCGCGACGGGGTCATGCGCGGTGACGATAGCACCACGTTTGATAAGTTCTTTTGAAATATCAATGGAAGGCGCGTCGCGCAAATCATCGGTGTTAGGTTTAAAACTAAAGCCCAAAAGCGTTACGCGACGTCCGTTCAGATCGCCGAGCTTTTCTTGCAGCGCGTCAACAATCCACTGCCTCAAACCGTAGTTCACATCCCGCGCGGCTTGCACGATGCTCATCCCCAGGTCATATTTTCTGGCTGTAGCCACCAGCGCGGCGGTGTCTTTGCCAAAGCAGGCGCCCCCCCAGCCAATGCCAGCGTTTAGAAATCGGCTGCCAATGCGCGGGTCAAGCCCCAGACCTTTGGAAATGGCATCCACATCCGCGCCAACTTTTTTCGCAAGATAACCCATTTCATTGATGAAGGAAATCTTTGTCGCTAAAAACGCGTTGGCAGCGTATTTTATCGTCTCAGCGGAGATCATATCGCAAACAAAAATGGGCACTTTCCGCAAACCCTCTGGACGCGGCAGGCATGTGGGCGCTTCAAAATTTTGTTTATGGATGGGTTCAAACAGCTGGCTGAAGCGCTCGATGCTGGGCGCGTGCTGTGTGCCGATGATGATACGGTTTGGGTAGAATGAATCGCGTAATGCCGAGCCCTGCGAGAGAAATTCTGGGCTTGAGATGACGTTAAAGTCTCGTTTAGTCGCCCCATCTTCTAAAGCTTTGATGTGGTCTTGAATGCGCCCTTCGAGCCATATTCCCGTGCCAATGGGCACAGTGGATTTGTTGACAATGAGCGTAAAGGCTTCACCCAGATTTTGGGCAAGGGACTCAGCCGCCTGGCTCAAATAAACTAAGTCAGCATTGCCGTCGGGTAAAGATGGCGTGCCAACCGCGATGATGATGACTTCGGTGTTGGGGAGATCGGCTTCGGCATAATCGGTGGTAAAGCGCATGGTGTGGCGCACTTGCTCGAAAACTTCGTCAAGGTGTGGTTCGTGAATAGGCAGTATGCCTTGTTGGAGTTGGGTGATTTTTTCAGCGTTGATATCCAGGCAGGTGACTGAATTTCCTATATAACTAAGCACAGTTGCGGTTGTTAGACCGACATAACCAGTTCCGATAACGACTACGCGCATATTTTCATCCTTTCAATCGCCTGTTCAGGCACGCCGTCTATTTTACCTTATTTTGAACAGAGCGATAGACTATAAGAAAAAGGCCAGGGGTAACCCAGCCTCTCTGTTTTAATCTAATTGAGATTGGACAAAGTCCTTAGGGACAATGGCTATTCCACTTCCTCAAGCTCAGCCATGAAGTGGCGCAGGACTTCCGGCGCCCAGGTGACACGCAGTCCCTTGATATCTTTCGGATTCTCCATGACGCGTTTGGCGACCTCGCCGATAAAGTCCAAATGGCTGCGGGTGTAAACACGGCGGGGAATGGTGAAGCGCAGGAGTTCAAGCGGTGAATAGACCTGCTCGCCTGTTTCGGGGTCGGTATGTTCGAACATCAGGCTGCCAATCTCAACCGTGCGAATACCGCCTTCGATATACAAGGCATTTGCCAATGCGACCGCTGGGAATTGTGAGGGTGGAATCCAGGGCAAGGCTTTGCCCGCGTCCACATAGACCGCATGGCCACCGGTTGGCTTGTAAACCGGCAAGCCTGCCGCACTCAACACTTCACCCAGATAGCGTGTGTGCGCTTCGCGGTAGTTGAGATACTCTTCGTCGGTACCTTCGTAAAGACCAACCGCCAGGGCATCCAGATCGCGTCCAGCCAAGCCACCATAGGTCAGATAGCCTTCGTGTACGATCAAATTCGCGCCGATTTTGCCCTTCAATTCTTTGTCGCGGAATGCCACAAAACCGCCGATGTTAACGATGGCATCTTTTTTAGCGCTCATCGTACAGCCATCAGCATACGAGAACATTTCGCGCACGATCTCGCGCACGGGAACATCCTTATATTTGGGATCGCGGATTTTGATAAACCAGGCGTTTTCAGCAAAGCGGCAGGCATCGATAAAGAATGGAATGCCGTATTTTTTGTAAATGGCGGCGGTGTCGCGGATGTTATCCATAGATACTGGTTGACCCGCAGCGGAGTTATTAGTGATGGTCAGCATACCAATGGGAATGTTTTCAACGCCAACGCGCTGGATGAGTTCCTCAAGTTTCACCAGATCCATATTGCCTTTGAACGGGGCGATTAATTCTGAATCTTCCGATTCTTCAACAGGTAAATCAACGGGATTGGCGCCAATAACCTGCAAGTTGCCCATAGTGGTGTCAAAGTGGCGGTTGTTGGGCACGGTTTGGCCCGCTTTGACCATAGCGCCAAAAAGCATGCCTTCAGCACCGCGACCCTGATGCGTTGGTAAAACATAAGGAAAGCCTAAGATATCCTGAATGGCTTTTTCGAAACGATAATAACTCTTGGCACCAGCGTAAGCTTCATCGCCGCGCATCATTGCCGCCCATTGTTCATCGCTCATCGCGCCGGTGCCGGAGTCTGTGAGCAGGTCAATAAAAACATCCGCTCCAGGAACGGCAAACACGTTATATTTGGCATTTTTTAAAGCTTCAATGCGTTCTTCGCGCGTGGTCATTTTGATATTTTCCACAACTTTGATGCGGAATGGTTCGATGAATGGAATGGTCATTTAGGTCTCCTTTTGTTTAGTTCTAATGTTCAGCGAGCGTTTTGCCCGCGAGATAGCCAGTCGCAAATGCTACATGAAGATTATACCCCCCACACGG
>JAAZIH010000283.1 GCA_012800995.1 Chloroflexota bacterium | reverse complement strand
GCTGACAAAAAAGGCAATCGCCAGTTTGCCAGGAGCATGATTGGACGTTTGGAAAGATTAGGCATTACCGAGCGCGATCCAAATAAACTCACCGATGAGGAAATAAGCAAATTCGCGCGGCTGGATATTGACCCTGAAACAGTCACCTGGCGACGCGTTATAGACACCAACGACCGCATGTTGCGGGGTATCACGGTTGGGCAAGGACCAGCTGAAAAAGGTTTCGAACTCGAGACAAACTTCACCATCGCGGTGGCTTCTGAATTGATGGCTATTTTAGCCCTTGCCACGGATCTAAAAGACTTGCGCGAGCGCATAGCGCGCATCGTGATTGGGCAAAGCCGCTCAGGCGAACCCGTGACCGCTGATGATTTGGGCATCGCAGGCGCGATGACTGTGTTGATGATAGAAACGATCAAACCCACACTTTTGCAAACGCTTGAAGGTACGCCAGTGATGGTACATGCCGGCCCGTTTGCCAACATCGCCCATGGCAACAGCTCCATTGTGGCAGACAAAATCGCGTTGAAACTGGCGGATTATGTCATCACAGAATCAGGTTTTGCTGCTGATTTGGGTATGGAAAAGTTCTTCAACATCAAGTGCCGCTATTCCGGCAATATTCCCAACGCGGTGGTTTTGGTGGCGACCGTGCGTGCGCTGAAAATGCACGGTGGTGGACCAAAAGTTGTCGCGGGTACGCCTTTGGCACCGGAATATGTTGAAGAAAACCTTGAACTGGTCGAAAAAGGCTCTGAGAACCTACTGGCACACATTGACATCGCCAGAAAATTTGGCGTTCCGGTTGTTGTGGCAATCAACCGCTTTCCAACCGACACCGACGCCGAAATTGAACTTGTGCGTAAAATCGCCAAGGCTCATCCGGGGGTGGTGGATGCTGTTGCTGCTGACCATTTCAGTCAGGGTGGTGCTGGCGCAGTGGCATTGGCTGAGGCAGTTATCAAAGCCTGTGAGGAACCTTCCAATTTCAAGTTCCTGTATCCATCAGAAATGAGCCTTAAAGACAAGATTGAAACGATCGCCAAAGAAATTTACGGCGCAGATGGTGTTGACTACAGTCCCGAAGCTGAAGAACGCCTTAAACGCTACACCGAACTGGGCTATGGTAACTTGCCGATTTGTATGGCAAAGACACATCTTTCCATCAGCCATGACCCCACACTCAAGAACGTGCCCAAAGGCTTTAGAATACCCATTCAGAGTGTGAGCGCGTCGGTTGGTGCAGGATTTGTTTATCCGCTGCTGGGCACTATGTCAACCATGCCTGGCTTGCCTACTCGCCCGGTTTACTACGATATTGATATTGATTTCGCAACAGGACGCATTGTTGGCTTAGGCTAAGTATTAAATTGTTTGCGAACGCCCTTGATGACGAAAATGATTCAAGGGCGTTTCGCTTTCCGTTTTTTGTGTGGCAAATTGGAAAACAAGGTTTAGAACTTTAACGAAAACTATACATTTGGGGCGTAAAATAAGTACAGGTATAAATGAATGAGGTAGTAATGTCAAAGAAAACAATACAAAAAATTATAGCTTTAATAGTCATCTTCGTTTTGTTGAGCGCCTGTGGCTTAACGTCTATATTGAGCCGGGCAGCCAAGGAAATGAGAGAAACAGTGCCTACGCTGGAGCAGGTTTTTGAAGCAACTCCCACAGCTAAAGCAGCATTACCAGAACCGCCAGCGCCCAGTTTTAACCCTGTATTAGAAGATAATCAGGATCTGCTGGAAGCGCTCTATGAACATGTAAGTCCTGGTGTTGTTTCTATTCAGGGTATGGGCGTGCGCAGTGGTGGCTCGCAAGGTACTGGCTTTGTGGTTGATACCCAAGGACATATCGTTACCAACTACCATGTTGTGGAAGGGCAAGATACGATTGAAGTGCATTTTCAATCGGGCTTAAAGAGCTATGCCAGCATTGTAGGTAAAGATATTGACTCAGACCTTGCTGTTATCAAAGTCGATGTTGACCCCAGTCAATTGGTTCCGCTTGTCTTTGGTGACAGTGATCTGGTGAAAGTTGGTCAAACTGTGGCAGCTATCGGTAACCCCTATGGCTTAAGTGGCACGATGACGGTGGG
>JAAZIH010000282.1 GCA_012800995.1 Chloroflexota bacterium | reverse complement strand
GCTTTCAGACACGATCGAAACGAGGCTCAGACGGTCAGCATTTTCAAGGTCATAACCCAGGCTTGCCACAAAATTGTCCGCGCCAAGTAAAAATGAGCTCATTTTGTTTGGTTCCGCACTGCTTTTATCTGACTTAACTTGAAATCTCATATTTTCATCGACCAGGCAGGATGTATGAACACTAATGCGTTGCTTTTGTGGGCTTTTATTTGTGGCGGTAATTGACCAGGCGTTATCTTTCAAAAGGCTTGACTGAACAACGATGCCATCAACGATGGTATAGCCACCACTCACAGCTTTGCCACCAATTCCGTCACAAGTGGCTGCAAGTTCAAGTGTTTCGCCCGGATTGATGTCTTGTGGGTTCATTGCAATGATGGTAAATGGGCCAGGTCGATCCGTAGGTTCAGCAGTGGGTGTGTTGCTTGGGGCAGGAGTCATGGTCGCTGTTGGTACTAATGTCGCGGTAGGGCTTGGCGTAAATGTAGGCGTTTGGGTCGCGGTGGGACTTGGTGTCTCAGTTGGCCCGGGGATGATAATGTGGTAACTTAGCTCAGTGTTCAAAAGCGAGCCTCTATCGTCTTGGATTTTCCAAAGGCCAGAATACTCACCGGGGTAATTAGGCGCATAGAGCTCAATCGCGATATCAATAACATCGCCAGCTTTCACGGCTCTAAGTTTGCTGGGGGAATTGCCACCCATGCGACTACCACTGATGTAGACCAATTTGTAATCAACCCAATCGCAGCTGCCATTGTTATGGACACGCCAGCTTTTAGTGAAGGGTTGCCCGGGTTTAAGCTCTGTACCAACTGGTATGCTTAAATCAGCGAGCAATGTGCCGGCGATTGTGCAACTGTCTTGAGTCGGAAAGGCTGTTGGTGTGGGGTGGTCTGGCATGAGGGTAGGCTCATGTGTTGTTGATTCGTGTTGGTCTATGACCACAACAGCGACCTTGGCGTTTGTATAGGCTTTTCCAGAGCGATTGTAAACGCGCACTTCTAACAAGGTTGCTTCTGCTTTTTCAGGGATCCAGGATTGCATTACGACATTGCTTTGGATTTGTGCCGCGGAATCACTGCGCACCAATTTATTGTTTGCCCAAAGTTCAATGCGTGACCAGCTTTCCTTGCCGCTAATGGTTGAGCTAATATATGTTTGGCGTGAAGTGTATATAGTGGATCCAGTTTGTGGGTCGTTAATTTCAACTGTTAAACCTGGTTCACGTTCTCGCGAACATGACACAACGATGAACAAGACAGCAATCATTAAAAATGCGGTTATGAGAGCGATTATCGAAAGGGCGTTTTTTTTCATAGACTTCTCCATAAGCATTCCATAAGGACATCTATAAAACGCTTAATGGGCGTAAAAAGTTCCTGTTCAGGTTGATCTGTAAGCCGTATTCTGTCGAGGACATGCATCTATCTTGGCGAATCGTCACCGATACGCTCTTGCGGTCTACCCGAAAATCAAATGAGCCGAGCAAACTCTCTTTTCTGTTTGACCTTGCACCGGATGGGGGTTACCTGGCCGGGCTTGTTACCAAACCCGCCGGTGGTCTCTTACACCACCTTTTCAACCTTACGTTCCGCGAACGCGGTATGTTTCTGTGGCCCGATCCAAAAGCTTACGCCTTTCCAGGTGTTACCTGGCATCCCGCTCTATGGTGTACGGACTTTCCTCACTCTGGGGCGAGCGCGCACATCCAATCAACCTGAACACTCAAATCATAGCAGAAAAGGGTGTACAAGTCCAAATCATTCGAGCAATGGCAGCAGGATATTTTTGGAGAGACAGGGCGCAGAAAGTGTGTAAATAATATGCCGTTGGTTTTCAGGCATCAATGGTTCACTTTTGAAGTGTTATCGGTTCAATTTTAAACTTCTGCTGACAATTCTTCCAGGGCAATTTCATCTTATTTTCCAGGGAAGGTAAACATGATCAATACGAAAAGGATTTGCAGGATAATAATACTCATGAAGCATCCTAAATTTTGATATTTTCAGCAGGACGGTTAGGAGGATGGGATTAATTGGCGTGAAAACAAGCGATAAAAGAAGATTGTCCCCAATTTTTATTGATTTACTTAAATGAATACTAACCTCAAAAAGAGGTTTACAGGTTGTATAAAGTAGGTCGCGGGACAATCGCTTCTTATTGAGACAGGACGTGTAACAAATAGTCCTGATCCCAACCGCATTTCAGGCGTTTTGCACGAATACCAATTTTCAAACTTTTATCCTGCTTCAATAAGTTCAGGCTCATCTTCCTGATAATCGAAAAGTTACCAGCCGCGTTGTCCTTTCTCACCCGACAACGATCTTCGTTATAGGCGATATCCAGTATCCAATGCAGGCAGTTCTCGATCTCCCAATGACTTCTTTGGGTTGAGAGGATGTCACTGGCTTTTCCTTCCATACTGCTGATGAAATAGCGCATACTCAACTCTTTTTTGTTGTTGATCAGCCGTTCACTCTCAATAAAGACCAAACTTTTCAGACCGACCCAGTCTTCAACGAAGTTTCTCAGGTATTCAGGATCAGATATAGCCCAGCAGCGTCTTGTTTCTATGCGTCCATGTCCCTTATTGACCGTTTCAGCATAGTCATAAGGCGCGCCTTTGAAATCCTGTTTGCGATCTATCT
>JAAZIH010000281.1 GCA_012800995.1 Chloroflexota bacterium | reverse complement strand
ATTAAGCGGTCTTGCAGTGTTCCGTTACATCTCTCTACCCTGCCTTTTGCTTCCGGAGAATAGGCATACGTTATTTCAATATCCAAGACCGACAATGCCCTTTGAAACTGGGTAACACTCTCTTCTCCCGTCTTTTTTGGTCTGGGACTGCGAAATACACTAAACCGGTCACAATAAAAACCTACCGGTAATCCCCATCTCCTAAAGTAACTTTTACATAAGTTTCCATAGCTAAAGAAACTTTCTTCTGGCGCAAATTCTGCTGCCAGTATTTCACTGGTGGCATCATCGACAAATACCAATAGCGTTGCCTTTGGTCCGCGCTCTTCAAGCCAGGCGTGTTCTGAACCGTCAATTTGCACCAGTTCTCCACGACAAACGCGTCGTGGGCGGACAGGGTGGATCTTTTCTTTTTTCTTGCTCTTTGCTTTCCATACACCACATCGTATCATCTCTTTTCGCACTGTTTCTTTGCTTAGTTTGATGCCTTCCATATCTTCCAGCTTTTCTGCCATAAAAGTTGGACCAAAGCCTTTCTTGAGCGGATCGCAGATGAATTCGATGACTTTATTCAGAGTCTCTTTTTTCGTTTTTCTGTTACTGCTCCGGCCTCTTTTTCTGGACACCAATCCCGTATCGCCTTCCTGGCGATAGTTTCTCAAGATCCGTCTAAAGTGGCGTTCGCTTACTTTTAGTCTCTCCGCAGCTTCTTTTTGCCTTATACGACCATCCAATACTTGCTCAACAATTGTTTTTCGCAGTAATTCTTTTGTGCTCATTTCTAATATCCTGTTCATAGTTCCTAATCTTAATTAGGACATTTCTACTTTGCTACTTTAGGACATTATCATTTTGCCCTGACACTACACAATGCTAACACTTATAAGCTCCGCGCCCGTGCTATAATGCATAGTTGGGCGTTTTTGCTCTTAAGCCCAACAAAGGACATATTATGCTACAAAAAATTGCACGATTTTTTACGGGGGACCCCAATAAAAAAGCGATCGACAAACTTAGCGTGATCGTTGACAAAATTAACGCGCTTGAACCACAATTTGAGGTTCTCAGCGATGAAGCTTTAGCCGCCAAGACAGATGAATACAAAGCGCGTCTGGCAAAAGGTGAAACGCTGGACGATTTGTTGCCTGAAGCCTTTGCCACCGTGCGCGAAGCCAGCAAGCGTGTTTTGGGTCAGCGCCATTATGACGTTCAGCTCATTTGCGGTATCAATTTGCACAATGGGTCCATTTCAGAATTGCGTACGGGTGAAGGTAAAACGCTCAGCGCCACCCTGCCGCTTTATCTCAACGCGCTTGAAGGCAAAGGCGCGCACCTGATTACGGTCAACGACTATCTGGCGCGCCGTGACGGTCGCTGGATGGGCGCGATTTACCGTTTTTTGGGTATGAGCACCGGTATTTTGCAATCCGCATCGGCATCTGATGGTGCCACGCAACGCGCATTTATTTATGACCCGGATGAATCTTCGCTTTACGAAGAAACGCATCAGTTGCGGCCGGTGCAT
>JAAZIH010000068.1 GCA_012800995.1 Chloroflexota bacterium | reverse complement strand
GTAAGGTTCAAAACCTGGAAGACTCCCTTAAAGCCAGTCAGGCTGAACTTGAGCAATTACGATTGAGCGTCGCGAAAAACGCTTTTGCCAGTCAACTCGACAACTTGCAAAATATCCTGGACGTGCCGGTACTCACCGCGATAATTCCCAACGTCAGCAGCGATGCCTTACGTGAGCTTGCTGATGAATTTCGTCAAAAGCACAGCAGCGGTGTGGTCGTTTTGGCAACTACCATCAATGATAAGCCCTCCTTCATCGCCGCGCTGACCCCTGACCTTGTCAAACGTGGTCTCAAAGCGGGCGATCTCATCAAACGCGTTGCCGCGGTTGTTGGCGGTGGCGGTGGTGGACGCCCGGACATGGCGCAAGCCGGTGGCAAAGACCCCTCCAAAATCGCTGAAGCCCTTGATCAGGTCGCTCTTTACATCAAGGAAAATCTAAAATAGATATATGGCAAAACAAGTCACCCCATTACGTCAGCAATATCTGGATATTAAGAAAAATTATCCAAACGCGATTGTATTCTTTCGCCTGGGTGACTTCTATGAAACTTTCGATGAAGACGCTGAGAAAACCGCCAAAGCCCTGGACATCGTGCTCACCTCACGCCCGGTTGCCAAAGGCGTGCGTGTGCCCATGGCGGGTATCCCCTACCATGCGGTTGATAACTACATCGGACGTTTAATCGACAAAGGCTTTCACGTTGCTATCTGCGAACAGGTCGGCGAGCAGCCCGAAAAAGGCTTGTTTGAGCGCGACGTGGTGCGGGTGATTACCCCTGGCACCCTGGTTGAACCCAACCTTTTGCAAAGTGAGAAAAACAATTACCTGGCATGTATAGTCACCCACGAAAACAGTGCCGGTTTAGCTTATGTAGATATTTCAACCGGAGAATTCGCGACAACCCAAATTCAAAATGAGGATATCCTCGTCACCCTGCGCGCGGAGCTTGAACGCCTCGCGGTAGCAGAGCTCTTGGTCGCCGAGGATTGGCAGGTGCCACCTGGTTTTCCAAACAACATCACCACCATCCCACAGTGGTATTTCGAGCCAGGCAGAGCGGAAGAAGCTATCAAAGCGCGCTTTAATGTCTCAAGCCTTGACGGACTGGGCATTCGTGATTTGCCCTGGGCCATGCGAGCCTCGGGCGCGCTCATCAAATATCTGCAAGAAACTCAAAAAGGCATGGATTCCACCCAGCTCAGTTTCAGCACCTATAGCCTGAGTGATTTTATGGTGCTTGACGCCGAAACCCGACGGAATCTTGAACTGACCGAAACCTTACGCGACCAAAAGCTTGAGGGCTCTCTGCTTGGTGTGCTGGATAAAACCCAAACCGCAGGTGGCAAGCGCATGTTGCGCGCTTGGGTGAATAAACCCTTGCTCAACATTAAGGCAATCAACAAACGCCTTGATTTAGTGGAATTCTTTTACAACAACGGTGTTTTACGACAGGAGCTGAATGCCATTTTAAACAAATTGCATGACTTGGAACGCCTCGTCAACCGAATCAACGCCGGATCTGCCCGACCACCTGATCTGGTCGCCCTGCGCGAGGATTTTGAGGATATCCCAAAAATCCTCGCTCTCTTGACAGGCAAAGACAGCGTTTTGGATGGTCTTTTAGCTAAAATATCCACCTTTGACGAAGAATCCGAACGCTTGCAAGCCGCCATTGAAGACGAGCCACCCGCAACACTTGCCAATATTGGTATTATCCGTCCTGGCTATTCAGAAGCCCTTGATGAAATCCTTCACGCCTCCAAACACGCTCGCGAGTGGATAAACAACCTTGAAGGTCATGAACGTCAACGTACTGGCATAAAAAATCTGCGCGTGGGTTACAACAAAGTTTTTGGCTATTACATTGAAATCTCTCGTGGTCAAGTTGACCAGGCACCAGAAGATTACATCCGCAAGCAAACATTGGTCAATAGCGAACGTTACATCACACCTGAACTCAAAGAGTATGAGTCGCTCGTTCTAAACGCGGAAGCCCAAATCCATGAAGCTGAATTGAAGGTTTGGAACCAACTCTGTGTCGAGATTTCAAAAGCCTCCAATCGCATCCTTGAAACCGCCCAGACTATTGCCCAACTGGATTGCTGCATCGCCCTGGCTGGTGTTGCCGCGATAAACAACTACACCCGTCCCATCCTACGTGAAGAGAAAGGCATTCGTATTATCGAAGGACGTCATCCCGTTGTGGAACGCATGCGCTCAGTGAATCGATATATCCCCAACGACCTCATTTTTGAAGAAGGGGAAATCATCAAACTGATTACTGGCCCCAACATGAGCGGTAAAAGCACTATTTTGCGCCAATTGGTATTGATTGTGCTCATGGCACAAATCGGCAGTTTTGTGCCCGCCAAAGAAGCCGAAATTGGGCTGGTTGACCGTGTCTTTACCCGCATTGGTGCGCAGGATGCCATCCACCAGGGCCAAAGCACTTTTATGGTTGAGATGATCGAAACCGCCAACATCCTCAACAATGCCACACCACGCAGTTTGCTCATTCTGGACGAAATCGGACGCGGAACCAGCACCTATGATGGCATTTCCATCGCTTGGGCGATTATTGAGTATTTACACAGCCACCCCAAACTAAAACCCTACACGCTTTTTGCCACCCATTATCACGAACTAACTGATTTGGCAGAGCTTTTCCCGGGTGTACGCAATTACAATGTCGCTGTAACCGAAGCGGATGGAAAGGTTATCTTCCTGCACAAGATTGTGCCCGGCAGCGCGGATCGCTCCTATGGAATCCACGTAGCGCAATTGGCAGGGTTACCCGCGCCGGTCATCACCCGTGCCAATCAGGTTTTAAAACAACTGGAAGAAAGTGGCGAACGCGCCTTACCTAAACAAGTAGCCGAAACTCAACAACAAATTCGGTTATTCCCCGAAAACAACCCCATGATTGAAGCTTTCAAAGCCATCGACCTTGAATCCCTATCGCCTATCCAGGCTTTAAACTTGCTTTATGAATGGCGTTTAAAATATTTTTCTGACGAGAGTTCGGATAATTAATCAGTCTTATTCACAGTCGAGCCAATCGCGTTGACCGCGTAAAAAGTCCTCGCCGCTCATCGGTTTTTTTCCGGCTGGCTGGACTTTATCCAGCACCAACAAACACTCGCTCGTGCCAATAGCGGGTAAGCCGTTAACCACATAATGCAATCCAACTTCTGCGCCAAAGGTATCATGCACATGCGCGTCAAGCACTTTTATTAGCTGACCATTATGCTCGAAAGACGTGCCTGGCCAAGGATGATAGGCATGCACTTTTCGATTCAACTGCTCTGCTGTTTCATTGAAATCTAATTTACTTTGGCTTTTTTTAAGCATTGGCGCGTAGGTCGCCAGGCTATCATCCTGCGGCACCGCCTTTAGCTTACCGTCCAGCCAGGCAGGTAAAACCTCGATGAGAGTCCGCGCGCCAAGATAAGACAGTTGTTGGCTAAGTTCATCAGCGAAAGTCCCACTTCGAAGAGGAACCTCACGCTTGGCGATAATGGGACCCGCATCAAGCTTTTGTACCATCTCCATAATTGTCACGCCAGTTGTTGCATCTCCTGCTTCAATCGCTGCCTGAATTGGCGAGGCACCGCGCCACCTGGGTAATAAAGACGCGTGCACATTCAAACAACCCTTTTTGGCAATATTTAGGACCTCGCGCGAAAGGATTTGCCCATATGCTGCTACAACCATTACATCGGGCTGCCAGGCACTAATTTTCGCATAAGCTTCAAGCGTGCGCAGGGATTCGGGTTGATACACTGGCAAATCCAAAGATAGCGCAGAATCTTTCACCGCGCTGGGTGCCATTTTTTGTCCCCGTCCAAAGGGGCGATCAGGCTGGGTAATAACCCCGACTACTTTGTAGCTCTTGGCTAATTCCTCAAGGCTGGGAACAGCAAAATCAGGTGATCCTAAAAAAACAATTCGAGGTGACATACAAGCATTCTATCATAGCTTTTTTGAGTGTGTAACGCGCTTGGTCGCTAATAGATTACACCGTTCGGGTAGAAAGATTTTTATAGATGAGATAACCCATGCCATAAAAAGTAGCACCCGCTAATGCAATCCCCAAACCAATAAACCAGGCTTTGCCAAGATTTCTTTTCTGCCGAAAAGCTTCAGACGAAATGAGTCTGTCTTTCAAAGAAGCCTGGAAACCTGATTTTGGTCGCAAATTGCCGATTTTCTCACGCAAAAAGCTTTCCATTTCCTGGATGTCATGCATATGTTTATCAGAAGAAAACAAATCTTTCATACTTAATCTATCAAACACCTTTCAATCTTAATGGTTTCATGAAAGGTCATACCTTTCCACCAAATCGCGCAGTTCAAGCAGAGTTCGATGGTACAAACTCTTAATAGCCCCTTCAGACTTACCAAATACTTTTCCAATTTCCGCATTACTCAGCCGATGTACAAATTTGAGCACAATCAAATCTCGTTTTTGTGGGCTAAGATCGTTCAGCAAACGAAGCAAAGCCTTTTGCTCTTCGTTCATTTGAAAGGCAAGTTCTGGTGAGGGTCTGCTTCCCGCGTCAGATAGAACCAAGTCATCAATTGAGATCTCTTTCACTCGCGAGCGATCACGGTGAAAATTAGCCACCTGATTATGCGCGATGCGATAAAGCCAGGCAGAAAAAGGCAGGCCCATGTGTCTGTACTTGCCAATATTATCAAGCGCCTTGAAAAATACTTTTGCGGTTAGATCTTCCGCGTCGCCCACATTGCTCACACGATAATAAATATAATTGTAAATACGCACAACGTATCGGTCATAAAGTTGCCCGAAAGCCTCTGGGTCGTATTTTGCTCTATCAATGAGTTCAACCTCATTGATCGAATCTATTTCCTCTTGCATATGCTGAATTATAAAGGACTTAAGTAAGTTTGCCATTAATTTTGTATCGCCTAAAAAACTAACTTTTTAAAAAACAATTCTCAAAAGAACAAACTGGCATTTAAAGCGTTTTTCGTTTGCTTTAAGGTACAATAGAATTGATGGAAATGTTTAGACAACAAACGCCAAGAAACAGAGATTCATTGCAGTTTTTACATCTTCCCAATCAGGAAAATTTCCTCGATAAAGAGCCATTTTGCCAAACCCTGGCATATGTTTTTTTAATTACCCCAAAAAATATACACAAGGATGTGATAAATGACTGACTTTCTATTTAGACAAGATGTTGCAGACTATGACGAGCATGTTGCCGGATTGGTTGAGTTTGAGAACGAGCGCCAGGCGCGCCGTCTCATCATGATCCCCAGCGAGAGTATTGCGCCTCTTGCTGTGCGAAAGCTCTTGGGCTCATCTTTCCAAAACATTTATGCTGAAGGTTATCCCCGACCCGAAACGCGTTACCAGGATGAAGAAACCATCATGGATTATGCCTATCAGCTTGGAAGATACCGCCGTCACAGCGATCCCCGCTATTACAAAGGCGTTGAATACATCGATATGCTCGAAGCCCTTGCGCGCCGACGTGCCGCGGAGCTTTTCGCCGCCAACGGACACGTTGCCGATGACCTGTGGGTCAATGTGCAGCCTCTTTCTGGGGCGCCTGCCAACACTGCTGTTTACACCGCTCTGCTCAAACCCGGAGATGCTATCCTGGGCATGGATCTCCTGCATGGAGGTCACCTCACCCATGGCGCGCCTGTGAACCGCTCTGGTCTCGTCTTCAATGCTTATCACTATACTGTTGACCCTGAAACAGAGCGCCTCGACTACGACGCAATTTTGAAAATCGCCAGGGAAGTAAAACCCAAGATTCTCGTCGCTGGTTACACGTCCTACCCATGGATCCCCGATTGGCAAAAATTCCGCGAAATCGCCAACGAAGTTGGCGCGTACTTCCTTGCCGATGCCTCACACATCGCGGGCCTGGTTGCTGCCGGTGTTGTTCCTTCGCCCGTGGGTATCGCGGATATCGTCAGCTTCACCACTCACAAAACCCTCTGCGGTCCACGTGGCGCGGTGCTGATTACCCAGGACCGCGAACTTGGCGAAGAAATTGACAAGGGTGTTTTCCCCGGTGAACAAGGTGGACCTCACATGAACAGTATCGCCGCCCTTGCCCTCACCTTGAAACTCGCGAGAACAGAAAAGTTTGTTGAGCTACAAAAACAAACCCTGAAGAACACCCAAGCACTTATTAAAGGCTTTAGAGACAACAACGCGCGAGTCGCCTATGGTGGCAGCGATAGCCACATGGCACTTATCGACTGCAAAACCTTCACGGGTCCAGATGGCACTGCTCTTACCGGTGATCTTGCTGCGCGTATCCTTGATTTGGTTGGCATCGTTACCAACCGCAACACTGTACCCGGCGACCGTTCAGCCCTCACCGCGTCCGGTATTCGCCTTGGTACCACATGGCTCACCCAGCGTGGCTTCAAAGAAGCTGAAATGGAAAGAATTGCTGGATTAATTGTCCAGCTCTTGGATGCAACCAAGACTTATCCCATGCCCGCCCGCAGCGGAGAAAAATCACGCGCTAAAGTAGACTTCCGCACAATGACCATCGTCAACGATGCTGTGCGCCAATTGGCTGATTCCAAGCCAGCTATGGATGAAATCCCCACAAAACACGGTTACCCACATTATTTTTATGCCAGTGATCGCCCAGCCAATGGCTATGGTGCTTTTGAACTGAGCGGTGAAGGCGTTCGAACCTTCCTCAACTACACACTCACCAACGACATTGAGGAACTTGAACCCGGACAATCGCAACCCACCCGCATGCACACTACTTGTGGCGATATTGACGCGACGCTCACTTGTGTATCACCCAAAGTCTTCAAGCTAACTGTCCCCGCGCAGAATGTCGGCTTGGCTGGTACATGGCTAAACGGAATTTCGACTGGTTTTGTTTACTTTGATGAAGATCTCGCTATCAGAATTCCTGGTCCCATCTCCATTTTACCCACCGAACCAGAAGAATACATTGAAGATGGAAAACGTGTTTGTGATGATAAACCGTGGTACATTGCCATGCCCAAATTTATTAGCAAACCTGGCCTGCCAGAATTCGTTTGGGAAGAGCCCAAAGACCAGGAACTAAAACGTACCGTACTATACGATACGCATCTTGCCATGGGCGCCAAGATGGTACCCTTTGCCGGTTTTGATATGCCTGTTTGGTACAGCTCGGTCATGGATGAACATCGCGCCGTGCGCGAAGGTGCCGGTCTGTTTGACGTCACTCATATGGGCGTATTCCAGTGTGAAGGTCCCGATGCTGCTGTCTTCCTGGACTCTGTTAGCGGAAACGACACGCTCTTCCTGGAAATTGGCGAATCAGTCTATTCACACTTCCTTGACCCCCACGGAAAAGTAATTGATGACTTTATCATCTACCGCCGTGATGAAGACCGCTACCTCCTCGTTGTGAACGCGGCAAATGAAGAAAAAGACTGGGCTTGGCTCAATGCGGTAAAGAATGGCGAAGTCTTGGTTGACCTTGAAAAACCCTGGGTTAAAGTCCCCGGCAGAAAATGCACTTTGCGAAATCTAAAAGATCCCGCCGCTGGCGCAGACCAACTTGTAACCATCGCCATCCAGGGTCCAACCAGCCGCGATATTTTGCTCGGATTAGCTTGCAACCACTGCCATGATCATAAGATTATGCGCCTTGGCAGAGGCGAACTTTGCGACAGTCATCTGGGAATCATCCCGGTGATCATCTCGCGCACCGGTTATACCGGCGAGGAAATGGGCTTTGAAATCTTCGTCCACCCCGACCATGCCGTCCGACTTTGGAATGACCTGCTGGAAGAAGGCAAGGACCACGACTTGCTTCCCTGTGGACTGGGCGCGCGCGATTCCTTGCGCACGGAAGCCGGCTTACCTCTATATGGACATGAAATGGGCGGCGATTTTGACCTCACTGTTGGTGATGCTGGTTTCATATCCTTCGTTCGCTTCAACTCCGCCTGGTTTATTGGACGCAAAGCAAGCCTTGAACATGAGAAGAAACGCAAATCAGTTGTTGCGCGCTTCACCTTTGATGAAAAAGGTGTGCGCATGGCACGACCTGGTGATCCCGTTTGTGACCATCGCGGACGCATGGTTGGTTTTGTAACAAGCTGCGCCATCGACCAGAATGGCATGCTCACCGGTCAAGCCTATATTGATAGAAAGATGGCAAAAGCCGGCACGTCCATTTACATCTTCCAAAACGCGCCTGAATGGCAACAAAAACCACCCGCTGAGTTAACAAATGGCGATCGCGTGGCTATCCCCAGCATGGCTACGATCGTCTCAAGATTTTTATAAACAATAGTTAGAAAGGAGACACATATTATGACTAATCCATGGGAAGAAAAATTTTCCAAACGAACCACTTGGATGAAAAGCTCTTTCATCCGAGAACTACTCAAAGTTACCAACCAACCTGATGTTATCTCGTTTGGTGGTGGCTTTCCGGCTGGTGAACTTTTTCCAGTAGAACGAGTAAAAGAAGCTTGTGAGAAGATCCTTAGAGAGAATCCGGAAAAAGCGCTCCAATACAGCACCACAGAAGGCTACAATCCTCTGCGTCAGTATCTGGTTGATGATTATCGCTCTCGTGGTGTGAACATCGGTTTGGAAAACATTCAAATCACCGCAGGCTCCCAACAAGCACTTGACTTTATCGGTCGTATTTTCATCGATGAAGGCGATAAATTGCTGGTTGAAAGCCCTACATACCTCGGTGCGCTGCAAGCCTGGAACGCTTACGGACCGGAATATATCACAGTTGAGACAGACGATGAGGGCATGCAAGTAGAAAAGATCGAAGCCATCATCCAAAAACATGACCCGAGGTTTATTTATGTGCTCCCTAACTTCCATAACCCCATGGGTGTATCTATGTCGATTGAGCGACGTAAACAGCTCGTTGAGATTTCGCATAAATACAATCTGCCCATTGTTGAAGATGACCCCTATGGCAAACTGATTTTCGAAGGCGAGATGCTTCCATCAATTGCCAAGCTTGATTGCCAATTCCGCAGTGGTGAAAACAATTTCGAAGGAAACGTCATTCACACCAGCACATTCTCCAAGATTTTAGCCCCTGGCTTGCGCATTGGTTGGGCAATTGGACCCGAAGAAGTGATCAAGAAGATGGTTCAGGCCAAGCAAGGTGCTGACCTGCAAAGTTCGACCTTTGACCAATACATCGCTTATGAGCTTGTGGCTGGTGATTGGTTACCCGACCACATCGAGCTTATCAAACGCGTTTATAAAGAACGCCGCGATGCGATGCTTCAGGCTTTTGAGGACTTCATGCCCGAAGGCACAAGCTGGACAACACCTGCTGGTGGTCTCTTCCTTTGGTTGCGCTTGCCCGAAGGTTGCGATGCACTCGAACTCTTCCCCAAGGCTGTTGAAGAACGCGTTGCCTATGTGCCTGGTGTACCTTTCTATCCGATAGACGGACCTCGCAACACCATGCGCCTTAACTTCAGCGCCAGCGATCCTGAAAAGATTCGCGAAGGTGTTCGCCGTATTTCTGTTATGGCCAAAAACGCCCTGGCTGGAAAGTAAACCAGTCGTCTAATCAGATACAACAAAAAGCCGCGCTATGTCGCGGTTTTTTGTTTGCTGAGGCAGATAGATTTAAACTTGCATTGGGGACTACCAGGCTTTTAAACCTGTCAGTAATTAACAGGTATAATTCAGGCTATGAAAAAAGCTAAGTTTTGGGTCATTTTGACCCTTTCCATAATCACAGTTGCTGTTTTTGTTGTGTTCATCTTCCCAAACAAAGCCGCCTCTATGGATGAGGCAATGGTGAACATTTTTCAACCTGACGAATATGCCACCTGGACGGTTGTTGGCAGGATGACCGCACCCAAACCTGATCGCCCCTCTTTCATGCAACACTATTTTCTATACAATTTCTACCATTATGGCTTTCCATACTTCTCAATATCGAGTTTGCCAGTCTTTTTGGCACGTTGGACCAATCAGTTCGATAACATGCCCTTCGTCATGGTTAGCTTAAGGCAGTTTGTCAGTGTTTTACCCAGCTTAATCGCCATTCTCATATTGGTGTACATACAAGATCAATTCAGCAGCTATAAATCCATTTTGCTCTATATCCTTCTTTTGTCATTTCCTGCTGTGGTGAATAACAACATGTGGTGGCATCCGGACGGTTTATGCTTGCTGTTTAGTGCGCTCACGCTCTTTTTTCTGTGGAAAGATGAGCAAAAATTCGGAAAATATTTCTATATCGCCGCGATATTTGCAGGTATTTTAACCGCAACAAAACTGATCGGAGTCTTCTTCCTTGTCGCTATTATTCCCATTTTATTATTGCAGATGAAAACGAAAAAATGGCGATTTGTTGAAGCAATTGGGCAATGGGCTATCTTTGCCTTTATTCTGGCAATAGCTTTTGTCATATCAAATCCCTTTTTATTTACTTTTGATGGTCTTACACGTTACGCTTTCACGCTTTACAACGAATTTGCTGAAATTTCTGCAGGTTATGGTTTAGTCTACGACAAGGGCTTCGCTGCCGCATGGGCAGGAATTCAACCTGCGTATGGCAAATTGCCTTTCTTCATCGCCTTGGTTTTTGCTTTCTTTTTAGGCTTTCGCGATAAAAATAAAAAGAATTTAAGCACATTAATACTCTGCTGGTTCCTTCCCCTGACCTTCACTGTTTTATTTACCACGCATTTTAAGTATCAATACTGGCTACCAGCAGCAATTCCTGCCTTCTCCATGCTATATTTATTGCTTCCAGATAAATCCACGTGGAAAGAAGATAAACTTTGGCTCAAAATCGCAAAAATAGCATTCACCACAGTAGTAATTATTCAAATCGTCCTCTTCAACATCCAAAACGTTCAATCAGTAAAGGCTCAAATCGAGCGTGAACAAACGAGTGAGAGTATAAGATTTTACCACCATGCTAATCAAGCATTGGCAGCGATTACACATGAAAACAGGATCATATATCATGACTACCGCGTTTACGTTCCAATTAACTATAATCCTTGGTTTCCATATACTTCTTTTGAAATGCTGAACTATGCCTACATCGAGGAAAACAACTTTGACGTTCTGTTTCTGCAAAACCAACGTGTACTGGACTATCTGAACCCAGATTCAGAAGGTGTCGACAATGATTTGTTAGAAACTGCCCGACTCTTTTATGCGGATGTGCGGGATAACAAGATTGAAGGTTATGTCTTACTCTATGAAGATGATTTCGGAAAAGCCTTCGTTCGCGATGATTTATACGAAAAGTATTACCTATCTCCTTGATATAAACCGTTTTAAAAGAAAACAAACGCTGGTACGCTATCAAACACCAG
>JAAZIH010000280.1 GCA_012800995.1 Chloroflexota bacterium | reverse complement strand
TTTTTCGCGATCGAAAGTTTCGCGGGTACCATCGCGTTTGATGATGAGCGGCGTGCTGAGGATAGGGCGTTCGATGGTGCTGAAACGCTGTCCGCAACGAAGACATTCCCTGCGACGGCGAATGCCCCCCTGGGCATCTTTGTTCGTATCGACTACGCTACTATCATTGAATTGACAATGTGGACACTTCATAAGACCTCTATCTCAAAAAATCCCCATATGTTAGGGTTGAAAAATAATTAGCCCCTACATATTGGGAATTCATTGTAGCACAGATTATAGACATTTGACAAGGAACAATTGCTTTTGAGAAGCTTAATAAATGCGATTCTTTAACATTGCCAAAATACTGCGCGTAGTATTGGTTTTTATAGGCGGAAGAATTTAGAATGACGGATTCCCTCTAACTATTAGGTGGGTTAGCAGGTGGGGTGAGCGTTATTCTTCAGTAAGAAAATATCTGCCAATGAGAATTTTGGCAAGAGTGTAAACCAGAAATAATTCGTGTAAGGTCGTAAAATAAAATGCATGGTATGGACATCATGCATCAAGAACGTGCGAAATCATCCTTCCTCAAAACGAGGAAGGATGATCGGGAAGCACATTTAATATCGCTTATTTTCCGCGGTTGGCTTGCTGGCGGCGGATGAAAGCGGGGAGGTTCAGGTCAACTTCGCTGGTATAAACGTATTCCTGCTGGGTTTTGGGTTTGGCGGTGTGGGTGGATTCAGCCTGGTGTTTGTACTCAGAGCGACTTAGAAAGGGACTTTGCTGGCCAACCTGGCCCATTTGGGTGTTTGGGATCAAGTAGGACTCCGCTTGATCCTCTTTCAGCTGGGGGCGGTTTTGATCAAATCCTGTCGCAATCACAGTGATGCGAATTTTATCGTCCATGTTTTCATCGATAACCGCACCAAAGATGAGGTTGACATCCGGGCTGGCGGTTTCTTTAATAATTGCTGCGGCTTGATTGACCTCAAAGAGCGAGAGGTTTGGTCCACCAGTGACATTGAACAGAATACCATGCGCGCCGTTGATGGTGACATCCAAAAGCTGGCTGGAAATGGCCTGTTCGGCGGCGATTTTGGCGCGGTCTTCGCCACTGGCAACACCCACAGCCATCAGCGCGGCGCCACCTTCGGACATGATCGTGCGCACGTCAGCGAAGTCGAGGTTAATCAAGCCAGGAATGGTAATCAGTTCTGAAATACCCTGGATGCCCTGGCGCAGGACATCATCCGCCATGCGGAAGGCATCGTTGAGACCGATGTTCTTGTTCACAATTTGCAAGAGACGGTCGTTGGGGATAACAATCAGCGTGTCGGCGTGGTCTTTAAGCTTTTGCGCGCCAACTTCAGCTGATTTTGCGCGGTGAGCACCTTCAAAAGCGAAAGGACGGGTGACGACACCGATGGTTAACGCGCCGATTTCTTTGGCGATTTGTGCTACAACGGGTGCCGCGCCTGTGCCTGTGCCACCACCGAGACCAGCGGTAACAAAGACCATGTCGGCGCCTTTGAGCACTTCATAGAGCTCTTCGGCTGATTCTTCAGCTGCTGCCTGGCCAACTTCGGGGTTGCCACCAGCGCCAAGACCACGCGTGGACTTGTCGCCGATGCGAACACGGGTTTGGGCCTGTGATTTGAGCAGCGCCTGGGCGTCGGTATTGATCGCGATGAATTCAATACCGTGGAGTCCTTCGGCGATCATGCGATTGACGGCGTTACATCCGCCACCACCGACGCCGACGACTTTGATTCGTGCGTATGATTCTGTTTGTTTTGCTTCCATTTTAATTCTCCTCTATAAATGAAACCTATTTAGGGTAATATTTTGCGAAGCCAACCAAGAAAGCCTTCCGCTTTGGCTTTTTGGGGCTTGGAATCTTTTCCAGATTGTTCAGGCATAATCTGGTGTGTTTCTGTCATCAATAATGCCCATTGCAAGAGACCGACACTCGTTGCGCAGGCTGGATTGTTGATTTGGTCGGTGAGACCAACAATATTTTCGGGTTTGCCGACACGGATGGGCAGCCCAGTGACACGACCCGCCAACTTGCGTATGCCGGGCATTTCAGCGCTACCGCCGGTAAGTACAATACCAGCGGGGAGCATGACATCATAGCCAGAGCGTTTGATTTCCTGCTCGACCATTTGTAAGATTTCTTCGACACGGGCTTCAATAATGTTGACTAACTCGCGTCGTTCAATTCTGGTGCTCTTTTCTGAGCCAAAGGTGATGATATTAAATGATTCATTTTCGCTGATGTCATCCAGAACCGCATGGCCATGTTTAATTTTGACTTCTTCAGCCACATCGATGGGCAAACGCAAGCCTTGGGCGATGTCTGAACTGACATGATTTCCGCCGATTTGCATGACGTTGGCGTACCAGATGTCACCGTTGACGTAAATTGCAATATCAGTGGTGCCACCGCCAAGGTCCACCAGGGCAACGCCTAAATTGCGCTCGGTTTCGGAGAGTACCGCTTCGCCTGCGGCGAGAGGGTTGAGGACAAAATCGCTTACATCGATGCCCGCTTGCGATACGCACTGGCGCAAGTTGCCAATGGTAGAAGACGATGCGGTGATGATGTGGGTTTCCACCTCGAGACGATAGCCGTGCATGCCGATGGGTTGGCGGATGCCTTCCTGACCATCAATGATGAAATCGCGTTGGATGACGTGAATAATTTCGCGGTTGTGCGGGATGGCGATAGCCTGGGCTGAGTCAAGCGCGCGGAAGACATCTTCCTGATCGATAACTCTGCCAGAGATGCCAACGATGCCTTTGCTGTTGGTTGAGCTAACCTGCGCACCTGCAAGGCTGACGATGGCGCTGTTGATTTCGTAACCTGATGTGCGTTCGGCTTTTTCAATTGAACGGGCAATTGCGTCAGAGGCAGCATTGATGTCTACCACGTTGCCATTGCGAATACCCTGGCTGGGCTCAATGCCCACACCCAAAACGCGCATGGTTGTGCCGTTTTCAATTCGGGCAACGAGTGTGACGATTTTGCTTGATCCTACATCCAGTCCAACAACAATAGGTTCTTCCATAAAAAACTCCTAACGATAATACGGGGCGTGCAAATATTCGAGGCTTATCAGAGAGGGTTGCAAGTTTCTCTCCAGAAGCAGCTCCGCGATCTTTTGATATTGCGCCATTTTTACGTCCAGGTATTCAGCATTTCTGCCGAAGTA
>JAAZIH010000067.1 GCA_012800995.1 Chloroflexota bacterium | reverse complement strand
GTTTTGTATTTAATGATTAGTCATTTCCTGTGCAATCAATCAGGCTGGCAGAGACTTAGAAATTACCCCCATGAGCCACTGTACAAATCACACAAAAAGAGCATCTCTTCGTCCCGCACCCGCTTTCAAGACTTATGGTTTGGTTATCACAGTTGGAAAAGCCAGTGGAAAGAGAGTGACGGGGGAGACGTAATAGAGGTTTACTTGTGATAGTTCATACACGTTTTTCTCGGCGGAACTTGCCCCCAATATAACTAGCAATTGGTAATTCCAAGTATATGGATCAAATTCATGGGGTTCGTCAAGCGCGAAGTAAGCACACCTACCCTCACTGGATTGGTAGTCCAGAGAAACTTGAGCGATTATTTCCATTTCTTTTGTGGCCCAATGAAATCTGAAGAGATGTGCTGTTAGTGTTCCATAAGGCTCCACACGATAAACAATCTGTCCACAAACTTGAATCCCAGAAATCATTGATTGATCAGGTATTTGAACAGGATAGTGTAATTCAACATATGTTTCCATATCCTCATTAATGTAAACTGCCCTTCCACCCCAAAGCCAGCTTTGAATCAACCTTCCAGTATCACTCGCAGACTTATCATCAGCTCGTTTAAAGGCAAAACCTGGAACATAATAATTTTTTAAATCAGAAGCAACCGTATCTTGCTGCTGATATATCTCTTCTTTTATCCCGGTTATTAAAGTGCCTTTTCCATTAAATTCAGGCAAGTCCATCATACCTTCATAGGGATCAGATTCTTGCGCCATAACTGTTTGTGGCGCGCCGCTTGGAGCGTAGCTGTTCCCGATGAGGAAAGCTATCAGTATTAAACTAACTATAAGTAAGGTTCTATTTTTCATTTTTCTCCTTCATATCAATTGATTTAGTATTAATATTTGGGTAATCGCCTGATCCTGCAGGCGGTGCTTACTGTGCGTAAGCAGAGAACAAACTGAACAGAAACCACCCATGGAACAGTCCATGGCTTTAGGGGCAACCAGCCACAACCTGACCGCGCCCTGAATTATTTAATATTACAGCAAATTACCATGGCTTTAAAATAATTGAATTATATACTGACTAAGTAGGATAATATCCTAACTGTTTTATACGGAGCTTAAGAAAAAGAGCCTGGCTTCATATCACCAGGCTCTTTTATCAGTAAGGGCAGCTCTCGTTCGTCTCATTCGGACATGCTCTCCTGTGTTCACCTTCGTTCGAACATGGTCTCCCGACCATGTCCATGGATCACCTGCGTTCATCCTCGTGCGTTTATCAGGGCAAACGTATCTAATGAGGCAATATTATCTGTCACATTGATAGATGGCATGAGATAAATTCACCCTCTCCAGGGACTGCTTGCGTGCCGAGAGATTTTCTCGGCTGACAACTATTCAGCTCAAACAATGGCAATTTATTCGCTGAATTCGCGAAACTCTGTATTCAAAAAAGACCCACCCCGTGGAATCCCCCTCCCTGCGCGTCGCGAAATGAAGGTCTAATCTCATAAAATGTATTTCGCGACGCTGGATGGGGGGAAATGGTTCGCAAATACCCATAAATCTGGGCTTTAAAAAACTAATTTAGATGCGATAGCTTTGCTGCGTTTATCCTCCTGCGTTCGGACATGGTCTCCTGTGTTCACCTGCGTTCAGTTCAGAGATTTACGACACATGCAAGGCGTTGACCCTTCTAAAGTGATAGCCATAAATCGAAAAAGTAATCGCCAGGGGGAATTTGCGGATATCATTGAACAGCGACCAGAAGAACAAGCGCCAGTAATGGATACGTTCCTTGCTTTTGATGCCAATCTCCCATATCGACCTGAACAGTGCCATGATTTCCTGAAACTCAAGCGTTACCGGGTGTCGGCGTGGATTGTATGTCTTCAAAAAGGTAATCACGCGGTCTGTGAAGCCTTTAGCGGAGTAGATGGTGTCGAGTATCTTGCGATAACCCCTCTTCAATTTACCGGGCTCCATCACCGGCACGATGTTCGTTTCGCCGTCCACGTTATCGCCCGAATAATCCTGCGCCTTCAGACGTCCTTCGCGCTCCATGCGATTATACAGTTCGGTTCCGATGGGTGCCTGCAACAAGCCCACCATCGCCGTGACAATGCCCGACTTTTGGATAAAGTCGATCTGGCGCTGGAAGGTGCCCTCATTGTCGTTGTCGAAACCAACAATAAAGCCACCCATCACCTGCAAGCCACCCTTTTGCAGCTTGTGGACGTTGCTTAGCAGGTCGCGGTTGCGGTTTTGACCCTTGCCACACTCTGCCAGACTGTCTTCTTCGGGCGTTTCAATGCCGATAAAGACCTGCGTAAAGCCGGCTTTAACCATCATGTCGATAAGCTCTTCGTCGTCAGCCAGGTTAATGCTCGCTTCGGTGAGGAAGAGACAGCCTTTTTTACCCTCGCGCCACTTAATCAGCGCGGGGAGTAGTTCTTCTTTCAAAATGCGTTTGTTGCCGATGAAGTTGTCATCCACAATAAAGATGTTTCGTCGCCAGCCCAGGTCATAAAGCGAGTCAAGCTCGGCGATAAACTGCTCGGTCGTTTTCAGGCGCATTCTGCGCCCCAAAAGCGCGGTAACATTACAAAAATCACAGGCAAATGGACAACCCCGCGTGTATTGCACGCTCATCGAGTCATATTTATTCAGTTTGATTAAGGACCAATCTGGGATGGGCGTTTGGCTGATATCAGCATATTCGCTTGTTTCATAGCGCTGTTTGGCTTGACCCTTTTCCAAATCCGCCAAAAACAGTGGGACCGTAATTTCCCCTTCGTTCAAAACAAGATGGTCAACCGTTGGAAATGCCTCCGGATCCATGGTGAACAGAGGTCCACCAGCCACGATAGGCTTGCCCAAAGCATTGACGCGTTCAATCACCTTTACGGATGAGCTACGCTGCACGGTCATGGCGCTGATAAAGACCATATCCGCCCATTGGATGTCTTTATCGCGAAGTTTTTCAACGTTGAGATCCACCAGGCGCTTTTCCCAGCTTCGCGGAAACAGCCCCGCGATGGTTAGAAGTCCTAACGGAGGTGAAGACGCTTTTTTGCGAATGAAGCTCAGGGCATGCTTGAAGCTCCAAAAAGTATCCGGAAATTCGGGGTATATCATCAAGATTTTCATGTTCAATCCTTTTTTTTAAAATACTGTCATATCTCGCAGGGCTTTATGCCTTGCGCTGGTAAGTTTCTTCAATCCCCGTGGCTAATCTGCCTTATTCAGTTTTTTATTCGTCTGATTCGATTGTGTCGCTTTCAGGTGCTTGTTCTTCCTGTGCGGGCTCCGCAGACTTCCTGGCATCTTTTTTC
>JAAZIH010000279.1 GCA_012800995.1 Chloroflexota bacterium | reverse complement strand
GCTATCAATCAGGACAATTTCGTGCTCTTCAAGGTGCATGGGCGTGTGATTGGGATGGCTTTTACCTGTCTTGAAGTCGTAATACGGGATACGCACTTCTTTTCCAGCAAAGAGCTCAACCAGGTGCTGATTAATGAGTGCTAAATTGAGTGCCTGGGGGGTCTCAAAATCGTAATCGCCAAATTCATCTTTAGGGTGTAGTTCAAGATCAAAGAAGTAATGGTCGATGTTTAGGGTTTTGAGTTTGAAGCCCTGCCGCGCGAGATGATCGCCGATGATGGTTGTTGTGGTTGTTTTACCGCTTGAACTGGGGCCAACCACAAAAACCATGCGGATTTCATCCTTGCGTTGCAGGATGAGATTGGCCGCGTTTTCAACATCTTCAAAATAAGCGGCTTCGGCTGCTGTAATGACTTCGTGAAATTTCCCATCGCGGATTTTTTGGTTAAGATGCTGGGTTGTGTGCACTTCGTGAGAAACTGCCCAGTCAAGAGACTGCCAGAGCTTGTGCCAGGGAATGTTGCCAGAGGGCATACTATCGCGGTCAGAGCGTTTGGCGCGCTGACGGGCGCGTTCATTGCGATAAAGAATATAGGCTTTGGCAACCGCGGCGTATTTGTTTTCAATGAGTTTCTGTTCAACCAGGTCTTGCACCTGTTCCACAGTCGGAATTTCCCCGGGTTGCAATTGTTCTTCCAAGGCTTCCACAACCTGGCGGGCGACCTCGTTAGCTGCTTCTCGGTCACGGTTTCCAACAGCCACCGAGGCGCGATAAATCGCGTTTGCGATTCGGTTCGGTGTAAAACTCACCTGGCTGCCGTCGCGTTTGATGATATGGGTAATTTGGCTCATTGTAAACTCCTTTGAAGCGTTGTTAAACTCATTTACAAGTATACTAAAGGCTATACACTCGCGCAATTGTCGCGTATCTTGTAAAATAGAGTATCAAACTGAACTAAGAAGAGGAGGTTCTTATGGTAGATGACCTGTTAAGAGAAGCAAAGTCGCGCATGCAAAGCGCATTGGATGTCTTGGAAGAAGACCTTTTGGGCATTCGTACTGGGCGCGCGTCACCCGCCTTGGTTGAGAAACTGCAAATTGAGTATTACGGCAGCAATGTGCCTCTTATTCAGTTAGCCACGATCAGCGTGCCCGAACCCCGCCAATTGCTCATTCGACCCTTTGATGGATCCTCATTGAAGATGATTGAGCGCGCTATTCAGGCATCCGATTTGGGCTTGACACCAAACAATGACGGCAAGGTGATTCGCCTAAACCTGCCCCCGCTTACAGAAGAACGCCGGCGCGATTTGGTCAAGTTGGTCAACAACCGCCTTGAAGAAGCACGTGTAGCTGTGCGTAATGTTCGTCGGGATGTTTTGAAAGATTTGCGTGACTTCGAAAAAGAGAAGCTGATTTCTGAGGACGAGCAAAAACGTGCCGAAGAGGAATTCAACAAGGTAACCAATGAGTACGTTGACGAGGTCAGCGTGATTGGTGAACGCAAAGAAAAAGAAATTATGGAGTTTTAGCCGATGGCAAAAATTGAGCCAGTAAAAGGCGTGCCAAGCCACGTCGGTATCATCATGGACGGCAATGGGCGTTGGGCAAAAGCACGGGGTTTACCACGCCTTTTGGGGCATCGTGCCGGCACAAAGAACCTACGCCGGGTTATTCGTGCCGCGGCTGATGCTGGTGTGAAGTTTATAACTTTTTATGCCTTTTCAACTGAAAACTGGAAACGCCCAACTGAGGAAGTTAACGGTTTGATGGATTTACTGGCTGAGTTTATCGATGATGAGGTGCGCGATTTGCACAAGGAAAACGCGCGCCTCTTGCATATCGGTCATCTGGATGGTTTGACGCCCCTTTTGAAAAAGAAGGTGGAAGACGCCATCGAGCTGACCAAAAATAACACGCGCATTACGGTGATTATTGCTTTTAATTATGGTGGACGTGATGAGATTGTAAGCGCAGTGCGTCGTTTGATTGAAGCGGGCATTAGCCCAGATGAAGTGAGCGAAGAAAGCCTAAGCAAGGCTCTTTTTACCGCGGGTATCCCTGACCCTGATTTAATTATTCGCACATCAGGAGAGAAACGCACGAGTAATTTCCTGATTTGGCAGGCAGCCTATGCAGAGTGGTCTTTCCCCGACATTTACTGGCCAGACTTTGATGAAAAAGCGCTTTTGGCAGAATTCGAAAACTATGCTGGTCGTGAACGCCGTTTTGGCAAGATTAGCGAGCAACTCTAAACCTGTTTATGTTTAAACAACGTCTGATTAGCTCGCTTATTTTCGTGCCCATTTCTTTGCTGGCGTTTTATTTTGGCGGTTGGGCATTGTTGCTCTTCATGGGCCTGGCTTTGGGGTTGGGCGCGTATGAATATGCGCGCATTCTCAACCAGGCAGGTTTGCGTGTCAATCTTGCTTTGGTCGTGGGTGGTGTTTTGGCATTGGTCGCTTTGCGCCACTTTTTTGCTTTTCAATATGGTGCATTGAGTGTGAGCGTTTTGTTGCTTGGGCTTGCGGGACATGCGCTCTTTCAGTACGAGCGCGGCAACGATCAAGCTTATCAGCAATTTGCTTTGGAATTGAGCGGGGTTCTGTATCTGGGATGGCTGGGAGCGTATTCAATTTCCTTGCGCCACTTGCCCAATGGTGCTTGGTTAGCAATAGCGTCGGTTGGTTTGGTAATGCTTGTGGATTTGGGCGCTTACATTTTTGGCTCCTTGTTTGGCAAACATCATTTTGCGCCACGATTGAGCCCTTCAAAAACCTGGGAAGGACTGGCAGGAGGTCTGTTGTTTGGTGCTGGCTCGGGGGCTTTGATTGCTTGGTTGGCAAAACCTTTATTGCCAGAACTGGGCATATGGGGCGGGCTTGGTTTGGGGGCTTTGATGGCTATCATTTCCCCTTTTGGGGATATCTTTTTGAGTATGCTCAAACGTGGCGCGGGCGTGAAAGACGCTGGCAAACTTCTGCCCGGCATCGGGGGCATCATGGACCGCATCGACTCCTGGATTTGGGGCATGACCGCGGCGTATTATTTTGTCTTGTTGCTTCTTAAATAGTCTTTTCTTGCATGTAAAACGGATTTAGATTCGGATATATCTTGCATTTCTGCCCATGGCTAAGCGAGTTATTTTGCCATCCCTAACCATTTTGCCAAGGACTGCTTCGATGGTTGATGGGCTTACATCCGGAAGAATTTTCTGAATATCAGATTTTGAAATGGGCACCAAACTATTTAAAACGGTGGCTTCAACGCGACCTTTTTTTGTTATTCTTTTATCGCCGATTACCGCAAAACGCTTATCCAGTTCCTGGTAACACAAATAGAGTGTTGAAATGAAATTCTTGATAAAAGGCTCGTAGTTGTTCGTGTTCTCCGCCCAGTCTAATGAAGATTGTCGTAAAGCTTCATAATATGAGGCTTTATTTTTGTTTATTTGTTCCTCAAATGAAATGTATTGTCCGACATCAAAACCATTTTTATAGAGAAGCAATAATGATAAGAGGCGCGACATACGCCCATTGCCATCTCTAAAGGGGTGAATGCTTAGAAAATCAAGAATGACACAAGGAATCAGCAAAAGCTGATTGGTTCGGGGATTGTCTTTTGCGTCAAGATAGGCTAATTCAAGTTGTTCCATCGTTGCAGGTGTTTCTGCAGCAGGAGTCGGTCTAAAGCGTACTCTGCGCTGGCCTTGATGATCCACTTCCAGGATGACGTTATCATCTTTTTTGTATTGTCCACTAAACTCATCACCCGTATAGGACATCAAGATTCTATGAAGATCCAAGATATCTTTCTGCCTGAAATCCAAGTGCATATAGTTATTATGAATAAGGCTTAGGGCATCACGATAGCCTGCGATTTCAGCTTCGTCATGGTTGAGTGGAGCACTGTTTTGGTTGACTATTTCAGCGATTCTCTGATCACTGGTGATGATGCCTTCAATGGCATTTGAGCTTTTGACAGATTGCAATCTGGCAATATGTTCAAGTTCAGTATAAATTGTTTGATGCTCTGATTTTCTAAAATGAGCTGTTGTTTTAAGCGAATAAATCCCTGCGGTCAGATTGATTAATGAAACGGGTAAATGCCCATCTTGTAAGAATGAATAATCAAAAATTTTCATAGTACTCTCCTAAATTGCCTATATTGTAGCAAATAATGTGCAGATTAGCGAATTAAACTGCCTATTAATGGGCACATTAATAGGCAGTTTGCTGGCGAAATTGTACAGCAAATATGATTATTAGCTCTTCTTTGCCTTCACTTTGGTCGGGTTAGACGTTTTTCGGGCTTGGCCAGCCAGGAAAGCTTTGAGATATTGCCCTGTGTAGCTTTCAGACACTTCTGCCACTTCTTCGGGTGTGCCCTGCGCGATGATTTCGCCACCGCGTTCTCCACCTTCGGGCCCCATGTCGATGATCCAGTCCGCCACTTTGACGATATCCAGATTGTGCTCAATAATGACCACGGTATTGCCTGTGTCGACCAGGGCTTGCAGGACTTTGATGAGCATACTGACGTCTTCGGCATGCAAGCCAACCGAGGGCTCGTCAAGGACGTAAATCGTCTTGCCTGTGGCGCGACGCGAGAGTTCCTTGGATAGTTTTACACGTTGCGCCTCCCCACCGCTCAGGGTTGTGGCAGCTTGTCCCAGGCGTATATAACCCAGCCCAACATCCTTGAGCGTTTGTAGTTTGCTCTTTAGGCGTGGGAAGGCATCGAAAAACGCCAAAGCTTCGCTAACGGTCATATCCAGCACGTCCGCGATGTTTTTATCCTTATAGCGCACTTGCAGAGTTTCGTGGTTGTATCGTTTGCCATGGCAGACTTCGCATGGTACATAGACGTCGGGCAGGAACTGCATCTCGATTTTGAGTTGTCCTTCGCCCATACAGGCTTCGCATCGTCCACCGCGTACGTTGAACGAAAAACGCCCTTTTTGGTAGCCGCGCATTTTTGAATCGGGCAGAGTGGCGAAAAGATCGCGGATGGGGTCAAACAAACCAGTATAAGTGGCAGGATTAGAGCGGGGTGTGCGTCCAATGGGGGATTGATCAATGTTGATGATTTTATCGAGATGCTGTGTGCCTTCAATGCGCTTGTGTTTACCGGCTTGGGTGTGCGCGCCCATCAGTTGGCGCGCAAGGGCGCCATAGAGCACGTCAACCATCAGACTGGATTTGCCGGATCCAGACACGCCAGTGATGCATACTAACTTGCCCAGGGGAATGTCCACGGTCACGTTTTTAAGGTTATTTTCGCTCGCGCCAACGATACGTAAAGACTCGCCAGAGCCTTCGCGTCGTTTCGAAGGCACAGGGATTTTTTTGCGTCCGCCAAGGTAATCGCCGGTTATGGAGCCGGGTGTGGCTTCAATGTCAGCAGGCCTACCTTCAGCGACCACTTCACCACCATGCTCGCCGGCACCTGGGCCAAGGTCAATAACCCAATCGGCACTCATGATGGTTTCTTCATCATGTTCAACGACCAAAACGGTGTTGCCCAAATCACGCAGGCCTTTGAGTGTCTCAAGCAATTTGCTGTTATCGCGCGGATGCAAGCCAATGGAGGGCTCGTCAAGCACG
>JAAZIH010000066.1 GCA_012800995.1 Chloroflexota bacterium | reverse complement strand
TTCTTGGTAGCTTTTGAGAAGATTCAGCTTTTTTAGACTCAAAGTACCCAGGTTATTTTCTATGAAGTAAATAGTTAGGCTGTCTGGTGCCCAGCTTAACGTGCGTTGGCCGGCAATCCAGGCTGGTTGCAGGAGGCTTTTCTGGCTGATGAAGGTATGTTTGCTTTTTGTGCGCAAGTCGTAAACGATCAGGTCGTCAAACTCGCCGGTGTTCGCCAGCCATGCCAGGTAGTTGCCACTTGGTGAGAAACAGGACTGATAACAGGCGTATTCCCCAAAGCCATCCAGGGTTTGAATCTCACTGAGACTAAGGCTTTGCGGGTCGAGCTTGGCGATTTTCAGGCTGGTGCCATCCCAGGGCATATTGGGGTGGTTCCACTCAATCCAGGCGAGATGGCGGTCATCCGGGCTCAAGCATGGGTTGAGATAGAAATCGGCGCCTTCTTCAAGGATGACAGGCCAAGTTTTTCCATCAGCGCGAGTGGCGGCAAGACGATCAATGCCATCGTAGCTATGCGCGTAGACAATAAATTCCTGATTATGTGAGAGAACAGGTGTCGCGGCACTGCCAAAGGCAGGGGTGATGGCTTGGGGGGCGCCATCCTGGTAGCTTTTGCGGTAAAGGCGGCCGTTGCGATCGGTGAAGATGACGCCATCTTCCGCGGCAAAGAACTCACCGCCACCATAGGCGATGCCACCGCTGGGCTTGTTGTTTTCATCGGTGAGTGGGTAGGCGGTGGCGTTTTTTGGTTTGGCGAAAAGTGTTGTTTGTCCTTCAAAAGATTGCGACCACACCAGGCAGTCTCCGCCACGCGCCCATTGTACGTTGTTTAGACGTATGCCAGCACCGAGCATCTCAGCACCGATTTGCGATGGCCAAGTGCCAAAGCTTCGAATTTCTTTGTCTGTCATATGAGGACCTCTTTCAGGTTTGGATTAATGATAACAGGCTTTGATTAAATCGGCTTCTTTTTCGGGATAAATAATGATGATGATAGGTCGAATTAGGGAAAAAGTGAAATGGCTAATGTCATTAACTTATATCCACAAAAAAGAACAGCTATGAATAAATACCCGCGCTTGACGGGACTATTAAAGGTATTTATAATTAGTTGAGTACTCTATATAAGTAGAGTGCTTTAGAACCTTTTTGAAAAAGTCAGTAGAAAGTTCTTTTGAACAAAGGAGTAAAAGTGGAGCTGTTTCCTAATGCTATATTGACTGAAGAAAATGAGACCTCATTTAAGAATAACAACACGAGGTTTGCTGTTGAAGCCACCGGGATATATAAATCTTTCGGTTCAAAAAAAGTGCTTGAGAATCTGAACTTTAGTTTACCTGAAGGAAAGATTTATGCGATTTGCGGGAATAATGGAACGGGAAAAAGCGTTTTCTTGCGTATTCTTACCGGTTTAATCTATCCAGACCAAGGGCAGGTTGTTGTAAATGGTCAGGTACTTGGCAAAGATGTTGAATTCCCGGTTTCCGTTGGTAGTTTAATCGATCATCCGGGATTTTTGCTCGCGGAAAGTGCTTATCGTAATCTTGAAATTCTGGCAATGATTTCCGGAAAAGCAGATAAAAAATCAATTCAAGATACGATGGCATTTGTTGGCTTGGATCCATATGAGAAAAAGCCGGTGCGCACTTATTCGGTAGGCATGCGTCAGCGATTAGGTCTGGCTCAAGCGATTATGGAGGATCCAAAGTTATTAATCCTAGATGAACCCACAGCTGGGCTTGATTTTGATGCACAAAAAGAAATCTATAGTTTTCTGATCCAACTTCGTCAACAGGGCAAGACCATCCTTATCACCAGTCACAGCCTTGCTGAGGTGAAGCTTTTATGTGACAAATCTTTTCAGATTCAAAACAGGAAGCTTGAAGAAATGTCGGATATTGATTCCACAACCGCGGAGAGATGAGCATGAATTATCAATTCAATAATACCGAAGCCATATACTTGCAAATCATGCGAGAACTTTGTTATCAGATCTTGCGGGGTGATTACAAAGCCGGTGATCAATTGCCAACCTGGGTAGAAGCTGGTTTGCAGTTTAACGTGAATCACAACACCATCGCGCGCGCGTATCTCGAAATGAACCACGCTGGCATTGTGGAAACCCGCCGGGGTTCTGGAACTTTTGTAACCAGTGACCAGGAGCGTCTGAACAAGCTTCATGAGAGCATGAAAAAAGACTTGCTAAACAGTTTTGTCGGTGAAATGACCAGTTTGGGCTACAGTCTGTTGGAAATTGCTGAAGCTTT
>JAAZIH010000065.1 GCA_012800995.1 Chloroflexota bacterium | reverse complement strand
CCCATGTGGAGGCTAAGCTTGGAAGAGCAGTCAAAACGGACACGAACGCGATACTTATTTATCATTCTCATCCTCATTACCATCCCATGTTACCTTTTGGGAGTCATCCTCTTGCGTCTCAACCGTGAACCGCGCGAATCTACTTCAACCCCAATAGCCACACAATGGATTCCCCTGCAAGAGGAGAATACACCAACCATAACTTTGACGGAGTACTTGACCCGCACCGCTACAGCAACACCTACCGAAACTGAAGTGCCCACTGAAACGCTAACCTTAACCCCAACGGTTACCGAAACGCCGCTCCCAACCAGCACGATGACCGAAGTTCCAATTGATACTCCGGTTCCAACCGAAGAACCGACAGAAGAAATAACCCCAGAACCTTAGAAAGAGATGCCTATGACCTTCGAATTGATTCCCTTCCTAAAAGAAATGCTCTCTGTACCTGGGCTCAGCGGATATGAAAGACCGGTCCGCGAAGTGATTGCCCGGGTATGGGAGCCGCTGAGTGATGAACTGAGTCTCAGCAATTTGGGCAGCTTGCTCGCTTTAAAGCGTGGCGAGGGACCCGAACCCCGACCAAGCGCGATGATTGCCGTTCATATGGACGCGATCGGTCTGATGGTAACCGCCATTGAAGATGGTTTTTTACGATTCACCCAGGTGGGTGGTGTTGACCCACGCATTCTGCCCGGACAACCCGTCATCGTGCATGCCACCAAAAGTGAGCAAGCCCAGGATCTGCCTGCTTTGGTGGTGATGCCACCCGCGCAGCTATTGCCCAAAGAAGCTGGCACAGGACCCCTGGCACAAACATACTTACTGGTTGATACCGGTTTGCGCCCTAAAGATGTTGAAAAGCTTGTGCGAGTGGGTGATATCATTTCCTTTGCCTCGCAACCAGAAGAGCTGGCTGGCGATACCATCGCCGGACACACCCTGGATAACCGCGCCTCTGTGGCTGCGGCTACAGTTGCCCTGGAAATGCTTGCCAAACGTCGCCATCTTTGGGATGTTGTGGTTGACGCAACCGTGCAGGAAGAAGTGGGATGTATTGGCGGCTTTTTGGACCCCATCAAAGTCAAGCCAGACCTGGCGATCGTCGTGGATGTCAACTTTGCGACCGGACCCGGTGGTAGTGGCAGCATGAACTTTGAATTGGGTGGTGGTTTACCATTAAACTGGGGTGCCAACGTACACCCTGCGCTTTATAAAGCTATGGAAAAGACCGCTGAAAAATACGAAATTCCCATCTATAAAGACTTCTCGCCCGGTATGTCGGGTACGGATGCTTATGGCATCCAGGTTGCTGAAGAAGGTGTTCCTGTTGTCGAAATCAGCATTCCCTTGCGCTACATGCACACCCCGGTTGAGCAAGTTGCCATCAAAGATATCCAACGGGCTGGCAGACTGATGGCTGAATTTATCACCGACCTGCCACTCGATTTTATGAATACTGTGAAATGGGAGTAGACTATGGCAAAAACATCGGAAACCCCAAAATCTTTCAAACCCAAAATGGGCAAAAAAGAGCTTGAACTTCTCAGCAAGCTGACCGACGCTCTGGGCGTCTCGGGCGATGAGCAGGAAATCCGCCAGATTGT
>JAAZIH010000064.1 GCA_012800995.1 Chloroflexota bacterium | reverse complement strand
TTTTCTCCAAAGATTAAAGAAACTCACCCCCGCGGCTGCAATCAATACAGGCATCGTATCGGACGGCGTATCAAGTCTCAGGAACTTCAAACTAAGAAAGCAAAACCTTTTGTCTACAGACACGTTTTTTGGCATGAATCTTATTCTGACACGTAAAAAGACTTATTTCACTTACGTGCTCATTCTCATCATTGCGTCCTTTGTAATGATTTTGCCAAATAACATCTATTCCACCATTGCATCCGACAAGTTCATAAGCTACATGGGCCTTGGAGACGGACAAGCGATGATGGTGCTACCTGGAAAGGATGATTTAAAGGGCTTAAATACCCGCCTGGAAAACGACCCGGATATCGAGACTTACGCCATTTATGATCACAAAAGTTACGAGTTTATGCTGGATGAAAACGCTGTGAGTAAAATGTGGGTCACCCTGGGCAATCATGATCTCTTTCTGGTTTTATACACTGCAGGGCATGCTCCTCAACAGGACAATGAAATTGCGCTTTCATTTTTAAACGCATCCAGCCTGGAGAAAAAAGTCGGCGATACCCTGACTTTAATCATTAATCAGCAAAAGAAAGATTTCGTCATTAGCGGCATTTATTCGGATATCACCAATGGCGGAAAGACCGCGCGAGCGATTTTCTCCGATGATGTTAGCGATTCTTTGAGCACGAGCCTCATAATGAATTTTAAAAAAGATGTTTCGATAGTTGAAAAACTAAAGTCTTTTGAACGAGCCTATCCCGATGCCAAAGTCTATAACATCAGATCATATCGGGACGCTGTATTTGGTTCAACGATGAACAACGTCAAAATTTCAAGCGTCATTGCCATCATCTTATCCATTGGGCTGACACTCTTAATCACGCTTTTATTCGTCAACATGCTGGTTGTTAAAGACCGCCGAAAAATTTCCGTTCTCAAATCCGTTGGCTTCACCAATAAAAACCTGCACACCCATTATATGACCGGTTCAGTCCTGCTTGTAATAATCAGTATTGCTTTCGGAACAATACTCGCAAGCACCTTGGGGCAATCTGTCGCGGGCGCTTTTGTGCAAGCCATGGGCGTGGCAAATCTAAAGTTTAACATTAACAAAAGCTTTGTTCTTCTCATCGCACCTTTATCCATGGCAGCCATTGTCTATATCGGGACCAATCTTGCCACGCGTTCAATCAAAAAAATCAAAGTATCAGACTACATTAGGGAGTAGAAATGACTAAAATCATTGAAGCACAAAACATTACAAAAGTGTTTGGTCAGGAAGATAACCAAACCACTGCACTAAACAACGTATCTATCGCCATTAGAAAAAATGAGTTCGTTTCCGTGATGGGACCTTCCGGATCCGGCAAATCAACGCTTTTGTTCGCGCTTGGTGGTATGGATACCATTGACGAAGGCCATGTTTATATCAACGGGGTATCGCTTTACGAAATGAATGACAACAAGGTGGCTGATTTCAGACGTAAAAACATGGGTTTTGTTTTTCAAAACCCCACAATGCTGCCAAGTCTGGACATTTTAGACAATATTATGCTTCCAAGCTTTGAGGATCACAAAAACAATAAATCAGCACTGACCCAAAAAGCACTAAGCTTGATGAAATTAGCAGGCATTGATGGTACAGAAAACCGCAAAATAACCGAAGTGTCCGGTGGACAACTCCAAAGGGCGTCCATTTGCCGGGCTGTTCTTCACGGGCCGGATATCCTTTTCGGAGATGAACCAACTGGTGCTTTAAACTCAAAATCATCAGAAGAGATTTTGGACTTATTTGAAGAGTTGAATAAAAACGGCATGACTATCCTACTCGTCACACACGATGCGAAAGTTTCAGCCAGAGCCAATCGGGTCATCTTTATGAAAGATGGTGCCTTGGAATCAGAGCTTTATTTTGAAAACGAAGACCAACCCACTCGACTAACCCTCATCAACCAAAAAATGTCTGAATTGGGTATATA
>JAAZIH010000278.1 GCA_012800995.1 Chloroflexota bacterium | reverse complement strand
TTGTTGACCCTGTGGATGCCCAGCGCTTTTACCGGGGATGCCCTTTCTGAACAATATGTTGGCGGGATTACCGCGGTTGGACAGGTTACCAAGCAAGCTGAAGAAGGTATAACAGTTCCATTGCCTGCTGAATTCCCGGATAATAAAGTAGGGATCATCATTGGCAATAAAGGGCGGGATGAGGGCGAAGTTTGTCCGAGTGGCTTAACCGAGGTGGAAATCAATAACAATGTCGCCACTTATTTGCAACAAGCTTTGATTGCTATGGGCTACGAGGCGGAGCTTCTTGATGAAACAGACCCGCGTTTAGTCGGATATCAAGCCACGATTCTTATCGCGCTGCATTGCAACACATGCGAGTACATCAATGACAATGCAACAGGTTTCAAATTTGCCATTCTGCCTTCAGAAGTCAAAACGATTGACCGCGAAGCTCTGACAAAATGCTTGTCAGAACATTATGCAAAGACGACCGGATTGAAGTATCATTATCAGACAACAAGCAATGAGATTCGAAATTATCATCCCTTCGACCAGCTTGACCCTCTTACCGCGGCGATGATCTTTGAGCTTGGCTATATGAACCTTGACCAGGATATTTTATCTAATCGACCTCAGGTTTTAGCTGATGGTATCGCGGAAGGATTAAACTGTTTTCTGGGTTCTCATTAGATTTTGTGAAATATATGGAAAGATCCGATAAAACCCCGTCCGTTATACTCGCCCAAGCCAAACAAGCTGTTTTGGCAGGTGATCGCGTTAAGGCTGAAGCCTTAGCGTTGGAATTGCTTAGGCAAGATGCCAACAATCTTGATGCCACCTTGATTATGGCGGGTATCACCGAACCGCAGGTTAGCGCTTATTGGTTAAAACGCGCCCTGGATATTGACCCGGGCAACCCAATTGCCTTACAGGGAATGCGTTGGGCGAGCGCTGAAATACGCCGAAGTACCGCGGCTGTTTGGCAGGCAGCCTCTCCTGTGAAACTGGATGATCCTGAAAAAGCTCCTGATGAACTTAGTGAAGCAGAGTTTACTCAGCCTGTTCCAGTTGTCGTTGCGCCAGTGGAATCGGTAGTAGCTTCGAAAACAGAATCGGAAACAAAAGCAAAGAAACGACGTTTCCCGTGGTTTTTGCTTATTCTTTTGCTGATTGTGGGTTTGGTCTTGTTTGGCTTGTACTCCTTTGGTGTTGTGCGTGTTAAGCCAGTGGCTGGCGCGCAATTTGTATTAAAAAGCACGCAGGATTATCTAATAAAACCAAGCTTGACTCCAACTAATACTGCCACTCCCACTAACACGCCCACGCCAACCAATACACCAACGCCCACAAAAACCAGCACACCAACACCAACGAATACCCCTACGCCAATTCCGACAGATACGCCTATTCCAACTGTCATAGCAGAACCATGGATCCCCCCCGAACCGGAACCACCAGAACGGAGCTTTGCTGGGAAATGGATCGACATTAATCTCAGCCAGCAAATGCTTTACGCTTATGAGGGCGAAACCTTGTTAGCCTCTTTTCTTGTCTCAACTGGTTTGCCAGCAACACCAACGGTAACGGGTACTTATCATGTTTGGATTAAGCTGCGTTATGATGACATGGTGGGCCCGGGCTATAATTTAAAAGACGTTGAATATGTGATGTACTTCTACAAAGGTTATGGCATTCATGGCACTTACTGGCATAATAACTTTGGATATCCCATGAGCCATGGATGTGTAAACATGCGCAACGAAGACGCGGGATGGTTGTATAACTGGGCATTTGTAGGTATAACGGTAAACATTCATTATTAAAATGGAAAAATTGGAACTAACACGACGACGCTTTTTGCAGGCAATCGGCTTTGGTGCCTTGAGCCTAACTTTGCCTGCCCCAAAACCGGTTGAGGCTCGGTTTGGCGCAATTGGTCCTGACACGCCTCTGGGTCGTGTTTTGTTACATAAGCTGATGGTCTTTGATGAGCCAAATTTAGCTTCACCGACACATGGTTTCTACATCTATGATGACATCATCCGACTGCCTAAGATTTTTTACACAAAATCAGTAAACGGCAAACAATTGGGCTGGTATCAGATGGGCGATAATGCCTTTATCCAGGCTGGCTGGGTACAACCGGTTTATAACCGTCCTAATGCGATTGTGGATGGAATCCCAGAGAAAGGACGCTTGGGAGAGATTACGGTTGGAAAAACGCCGGTTTATTACGCCGATGGAGCCCGTAACTACATGCGCACTTTTTATTACGAGAACACTTTTTGGGTGATCGGCAAACACATCGATCCAAACGGGGTGCCTTATTACGAGCTTTGGGATGATTTAGGCAGTGGCTCGTGGTTTGTGCGCGCGAGTGCCGTGCGCATGGTAAGCCCTGAAGAGCTTACTCCGCTAAGCCCGGATGTCGCACCAGATGCCAAACGCGTGGAACTCAATCTCAACCATCAAAGGCTGCGCGCTTTTGAATATGACCGCTTGGTATTCGAGACCATTGTGGCCACAGGAAAAATTGACGGATCGACACCGGTAGGGCGCTGGTCGACATCACGCAAGCGACCTTGTAGGCGCATGATTAATGAACCGAACAATCCCAATGAGTATGACCTGCCGGGTGTGCCTTGGGTGACCTATATCACCCCAGAAGGCGTTGCGTTTCATGGCGCCTACTGGCATTCAAACTGGGGTATTCCAAGCAGTAACGGTTGTATTAATATGCGTCCGATGGATGCCAAATGGCTCTACCGCTGGTCCTTGCCCACCGTACCTTTTGATAAGTATTACGAAACCAGCCTTCAAGCCACCCGTGTTGATGTGGTAGCGATACCTTAATTGTTAACTCGTTTTTTATACCTGAATGTTACGATACAATAGAATAGCGCGTGAATGTCAATATGAGACAATATTCCCTTTGTCTGTGGTAAAACGCGTTGAAAGATGAAAGGAATACCCTTGAAAAAAGCTGTATTTGAAGGATTGGTTTTTGAAGAAGATGGCCAACAATTGAGTGTTGTATATGTTGGTGTAGAACCATGTTATGTCATCGACGATGATGGCTTTATGAGACATATCTCAGCAGAAAAAGTGGACCGACAGATCTGGGAAGAATTGACCCGCGGAATTGAGGGCAATGAAGATATTCTTAGTCAAAAAGCCGCTGAGATGATGGGACAGGAGGATCCATTTTCGATTGCTGTCATTCGTTCACAGTTTGAACGCACCGATGAACAATTTGCCCAGCTACAGGAGATTGGCTTTCCTGAAGACGCGCGGATGTATTTGGGCATGGTTGGTTTTAAGGCGATTGTCAATTATCGGGGTGAGTTGATTGAACTCAAACAGCCCACCGCGATTGAGGATGAAGAATAGTCGGGAGCCTGATAAAATTACAAACAGGTGAATTATGATGGCACAAGCAAACATCATCGACGTAAACGAAGAAACTTTTCAGATGGAAGTTTTGCACTACTCCAATCGTATACCCGTGGTGATTGACTTTTGGGCACCCTGGTGTGTGCCATGTAAATTGCAATCGCAAAAATTGGCTAACCTGGCGCTTGAGGCTGATGGCGCTTTTCGTTTGGCAAGAATTAACGTTGATGAGCAAACGAACTTAGCTGAAAAACTAAAGGTGACGCAGCTACCCCATCTGAAAGCTTTTGTGGATGGGCATGTGGTTGCTGAATATACGGGCGGACTAAGCGAGAGCAGTTTGCGCCTGTTTTTGGATCGCATTTTGCCTCACAC
>JAAZIH010000277.1 GCA_012800995.1 Chloroflexota bacterium | reverse complement strand
GATCAACGATGAGCACGCGCAGTCCAAATTCGCCGAGTTTCGCGCCTAAATTAATGCTGGTGGTGGTTTTGCCCACACCACCTTTTTGATTGACAATCGTGTAGATTTTAGCCATAAACAGCCTGTTCTAAAGCCATATCGTGGGCTTTTTGGATTTCTTCGGGGGTAGGTATGCCATCAAGAGCAGGGCGACTGACCGATCGACTGGCTAAGTCCACTGCAAAGCGCGCGGCTTGCCAGACATTTTGATGACGGTAAAGATGATGGAAAAAACAAGCCGCAAAAATGTCACCAGATCCTGTATCATCGACCAGCTTCACCGATGGTGCTGGAAAGTGATTTCGCTGACCATTTGAAAAGACTAAAGCGCCTTTATCGCGTTCGGTTACAACCAGGACAGGCACCTGTTTTGCCAACTTTTCGGCTTCGTCCATATCGCCTTGGAGGTCTTCGCGGCTGAGTACAATCGCATGCGCGTAGCCAAGCCATTTATCGATGCATTCAAGCTTTTTAGCCTGGACAACGCCACATTCATCCACATCGCGCATCCAGCCCTGGGGTGTTAAACAGCGAAAACTGTTGGGGAAGTGTGCCAACAAAGCTGGATTAACATCATTAAAAACTGGCGCGATATGCACAATGGCTGGGTTCGTCCAATTGTCTGGCAAGTCATCAGCGTTGATTATTCTGGCTTGCGCGTAGAGATGCTGTATTCTGCCGTTTTCGCTCGGCGTATTGCGGAACTGGGTTGTTTTGGCTGAAGGAACGATGTGGATTGGAAAATCTTCGAGGGCTTGCAGGGGTGTTTCTTTTGAGCAACTGGTGATAATAGCAGGCTGATGACCCAAAGCCCGAGCAGTGAGACCGGAATAGGTAACCGTTCCTCCAAGCACAATTGTTTCATCAGACTGAAGGTCTTCAGTGACATGTCCAATTAGAAGATAATCAATCGCATTACTGATAATTACACACATAAATCAGAGCTTCAAGAGCCCTCCTTGGATTGGTGATTATAGCATGAAACCTCGCGAAAACGTGAACTTACTTAGCCTTTTGTCAGAGAACTATTACATCAATCTGTTATTTAAAAAACAGAGCAAAAGCCTTATATCAATTCTTTGGTATATGTGCTAAATGCGAAAGAGTTGGATGATGCCAACTCTTTCGTAATTATCCCCCTGTTTATGACAATCAAACGATTGCTCTTTACTTTATTCCCCGCTTTTTATGATCTTTCCTGATTTCATCGAGGTCGCTATCGTTTACTTTTCCATAATTTCGAAAATTCGCAACTGCCTTGTGCATGCTCATGAAGTTCATTTGGGTACCGTGACTATCGGGCACATAATTAACCGCTCGGTTGGCACTGATACCGAACTGGCTGGCGGTTTGGATGGCATCAATGTTGGCACCGATGAAAATAAATTCCCAGTTGTGTTTGTCTTTCTGTTCTTCGATCAACGATTTAATTTTCCCAAGAGTGTATTCGCGACTGGCGTTTTCCATGCCATCGGTGATGATGATGAAAATGACCTTTTCTGCCTGGAAGCCATCAGCTGAACGATCTTGTACGTTCTTTATTTTTTGAATACTAAATCCAATCGCATCCAAAAGCGCGGTTGAGCCACGGGTAAAATACTCCTTTGTTGTGATAGGGCTAACGCCCTGGATGTCGATTCGGTCGTGTAAGAGTTCGTAGATGTTATCAAAGAGCACGGTTGTTACGCGACAAGACCCTTCAAGGGCTTTTTGTTTGGCAATCATGCTGTTGAAGCCACCAATGGTATCGCTTTCGAGCCCGGTCATTGAGCCGCTGCGGTCTAAAATAAGGACCATTTCTGTTATTTCGTTTTTCATTTTCTTATCTCCTTTATTCATCATGCTCCTATGATACAAGTTTTGAAAATGAAAATGGTCGCTTGAAAAGCGACATTTTTCTAAGCAGTTTATGAATGATTTTAAAGCGAAATGCGTTCTACGAACCTAAGAGTGCCTGGTCATAGGAGAAGAGGACATCGTTTATATCGTAGATATCGTAGTGACGATTGATGATGAAATACTCAATGATGACATCAAAAACCTGGCTGTGCGAAAGCGCATAACCAGCTTTTTTTAACAGAATTTCGGTCTCGCTCAGGTTAAGTTCCAACGCGATGGCGAGTGCCAAAGTGGTACGTTTGCTGGGGATGTAATTTGGGATGCTGCGAATTTTTGAAAAGAGTTTTCGGTCGATATTGGCGCGCTTGTAAACTTCAACATCTGTTTTGCCTTTGCTGTCAATCAGCCGGAGCAGAAAACTTGAAAAAGGTTCATCAAGATTTTTGAGTGCTTCCTGGATTTTGTCTTGCTTTTGGCTTTCTCTGGCTATGATGGGTTTAGGGATAGCTTGGCTCAAAATATCTGGCGGTGCCTGATATGGAAAAGCTAAAGGTTTCCTTTGAAACCGTGTTTCAACAAAGTTTTTCACCTTATTGAGCCAGCTTTGATTCCTGAATATGATAGCCTTGCTAAGCAGAACCAAATAGACATCTAAATCATACTGACTGAGGAAGTCATGAATGGCTTTTTTTGCCACTTTAAGGGCTTGATCTTCGGGATATCCATAAATGCCACTTGAGATAAGTGGAAAAGCAATGCTCTCAAGCCCTTTATCGCGGCATAAGGTTAAAGCAGAAGTGTAGGCAGCGTAAAGCAAGTTTTGACTTGTATCGGGTGAATAAAGGCTATAAATGGGTCCAACTGCGTGAATGACATATTTAGCTGCTAAGTTAAAGCCAGGAGTGATGACTGCCTGGCCAGTATCAATAGGGCCCAAGGGCGCGCAGGCTTCAGTCAACTTTCTGGCACCAGCCGCTTTGAAAATGGCGCCACAAACCCCGCCACCCATAAGTAATTCCCGATTAGCGGCATTGACGATAGCGTCAACTTCCATGAGGGTAATGTCATTTTGAACAATATAAAAAGGCATATTAATGATCTTCCATTAGGCAGGTTGACGGTTGAATTACTCGTTTAACCTTTTGATTACCAAAAAAGTTGTGTCATCAGCGGTTGGCGCGCCATCTCGAAAGGCTTCAACATCGCGTTCGACAATATCGAGTAATTCTTGCGCAGTAGCATTAAAGGCTTTGGCTAATGAGCGTTCGAAACGCTGATTACCAAATGGCATGCCGTGCGGATTGAAAGTTTCTGTAATACCGTCGGTAAAAAGCGCGCAGGCATCGCCCGGTTCGAATTGAATAAGTTCATTGCGCAGATGGATCGGGTCCATCGCGCCAAGTGCAATTCCACCCCGAGGGAATTGAGTTACTTTTTTCTTGGCGAAATTGAGGAAATAGGGTGGATTATGACCAGCTATGCAGTATTCCATCTTACCTGTGGCTTGTTCAAGTACGCCGTAAAATACCGTGACGAAAAAGCCCTGGGAGGAATCAAGTTGAAGAAGATGGTTGACTCGCTCGAGCGTTTGAGCCGGCGAGATATCTTCAAGGGCAATCGCTCTGATAAGCGTACGACTAACGGTCATATAAAGAGATGCCGGCAGACCTTTGTCTGAAACATCTGCGATGATCAGGCCGGTGTAGCCAGGTTTCACTTCAAAGGCATCGTAAAAATCACCTCCCACATCGCGGGCGGTTTGCCATTGCACTGCAATATCATAGCCCGGGATATCCGGTAATTTTTCGGGCAGGAAAGTTTTTTGGATTTGACGCGCCAGTTGGAATTCGCGCTCAATTAAAGTTTGTAAGTTCTGAACGTAATGTAAATGGTTGTTTTGCACGGCTGACGCAATTTGGTCGGCGATTTCGACTAAGAGCGTTTTGCGGTGATCCCTGACTTTGAGGTCGCGCAAGGTGACTAAGAATAAGCCATAATCTTCGGCTGGTACAGTTAGTGGAGCAATGAGTGTTTCGAGCTCATTAGCTTTTGATTGATTGACCTTGGTGTTAGCCAAACCAAGTTGTTTGTACCAGGCATGGGGCTTGACGAACAGTTTGATACCATCGCCTTCTTTTTTAAGCGGATCAAAGATCTCGCGAGGAAATTTTTTACCCAAGAACTGGTTTTCTTCGGTTTTTGAAAGGTGTACGCTGCGCAAGGAGCGCACGAAATAACTGCCGTCTTCATTCCGTTCAAGGATGAGTACATCTTCAGCTCCAATTAAGGTGTAGAGCGATTCGCAGAGTAGTTCCAATGCCCGCGATAAGCTTCCACTGGTAACGAAATAGTTTGAAAGTTGCAGCAGCACGTTAGAAATATAGCTTTCTTCCTGGCGTTCGTGAACCAGGTTGATGTTCTGCAAGTTAATTGCGGTTTGTTGCGCGATACCACGCAAAAGTGTGAAACGTTGTTTACCAAGCAAGCGTTCTGGGTCTGTATGGTGTAATTCACTCTTGGTGACATGCATAAGGATGCCCATAGTTTGGTTGTGCGCGACTAAAGGAAAGAGAAGCACAACGTCGTTATCGCGAAGCTTGAATAGTTTGCGGAACTTTTCTGTAAAATCGGAAGCCGGAACGGCACGTTCAATTTCGTCAAATTTGATTTCAGTGAAGACGTCTTCGTTGAACACTTCCGCAGAAATAGTATCAGCTTGCTGCTGGTTAACTTTGCCATACAGAGCCGGCATGAAATATCCTGAGCCAACCGGTTGGGGCATCAAGATGCCACCCAGGCGTCCATCAATCAAGGCGATGGTTAATTGCCCTATCGTTTCGATGAGATCAGGGATAGTTGTAAGGGTTTGTGTTGCCAGGGCAACCTGTAAAAGGATGGTAGATACCCAGGCTTGGTCAACTGATTCCGCACTTAATCGACTGTTTTCAATAGCAACAGCTGTATAACCAGCGAAAGAAGCGGTAATGTTGCGGGCTTCATTCCCATATCGCCCAAAACTGTTTTCATGAAGTAACAACACACCCAATTGCTTGCCACCCGTTGAAAGTGGCGCGGCAATGGCGGAAAATTTTTCAATTAAATAACCACGTTGGTAGAAAGGGTCACTTGGATCACCGGTTAGACGGATGATGGCATTATCCTTTTCAAGGACTTCTTTGAACCAAACATCAGCAATATCTATCATGATGTCTCTGGGTTTTTTGATGTTTTTTTGGCTCGTCCTGCTGGAAACCAACTTTAAAATGGAGGGCGATTCATCTTCTTCAACGGGTTCATACAACCAAATGCTCGCGATGGTACTTGGCAGGAGTTTTTGCATTTTTTTAAATACAGTTTGGTAGAGATCGTCGAGTTTAATGTTTTCAGCCAGCAGAAGAGCGATATCGCGCAAGCTTTCAGCGCCTCGTCGCCGCCAAACTTCAGAGCGGTACATATTGGCGTTATTGATGGCGATGGCAATGTGAGCGCTAAGTGTCTCGAGAACTTCAATATCCTCAGTATCAAAAGCGTTTATTTTGTCAGATTGCACATCCAAAACCCCTAAGATTTGATCACCATAGACCAATGGCACGACCAATTCTGAATTTGTTACCGCATCTTCGGGTTTGTACAATAAATATTGAGGGTCGTTGGAAACATCGTTTGAGAGCTGGGTTTGTCGGGTGCGTACCGCAAGAGGAATGAGACCGATTGGCGATTGAATATCAAAACTGACTTTGATGTTTTTGTAATCTTTGGCACGCGCGCCACTTCCAAACGCGAATTCGATTGTTTGGGGAACATAGTGCACTAAAAAAATGTGTACGAAAGGATATCCGAACTCTTTGTGAACCAGAGAGGTAATCCGCTTCAATAAACGATTTAAGTCAAGCGTGCCAGTAATCGATTTGCTGACTTTTGCGATGATTTCGAGTTGTTTTTTGCGTAATTCACGACGTTCGCTTGGCAATACGGATGCTTTCGTATTGGAATATGATTCATCTAAGGTCCTGTTTTGACCTGGATGATCTTTGGAGTTCATTCTTCCTCCGAGAAGGCAGTAGTTTGCCTATGCTTTTAATCGCTTAATCATCGTCAAGCGATTAAGTCCAGGTTCGGGTGCATCAAAGTAGACATCGTCCATCAAAGTATTAATTAAGAAGACACCCAAACCACGTTCAGCTCGGATTTCCAGAGGGCTATCCAGGTCGGGAGGAAGGACTTCAGCAGGTTCAAAAGCTTTTCCGTTATCCTCGAAAATGATTTTAATTTCATTGTCTTCGGTATCAATAAACAAATCAATGGTGCCAAGATTCTCGCCACCATAAGCGTGGTCAATGATATTTGCGCAGGCCTCGTCAACAGCTAACTCGATTCCATAAAGCTCGCGCGAAGAAAAATTGATTGTCTTGGCTCGGTCAGAGACAATATTACATATCAGTCTAACCGAGGAATAATTCGCAGGAAATGTTGCAACTTTCATTTAAGTACCTCTCGATATCATTGATACCAAAATTATATCACGCCTTAAACAAAACACGCTAAGGTATAATGGTTTCCATGAAACGCGAGACGAATTCCAGACGAATAAACGACATGCAAAATTTTGATCGACCTCGAGAAAGGTTGCTTTCTGATGGCGTTGAAGTGCTGAGTAATGCCGAACTATTGGCCATTTTATTGGGCAGTGGCACGAAGGGGCAAAACGCAATCGAGTTAGGTGGTGAGATTTTGGCTGGGATGGGTGGATTTCAGGGAATTCATCGACATAGCATTGAGACTTTGATGAGCTATAAAGGCGTTGGCGAAGCCAAGGCAACGCGCATCAAAGCTGCTGTTGAACTTGGCAACCGTATGGCACTTGAAGCTATTCATCAACAGCCTGTGATTAGCAGTCCTGAAGACGTGGTGCGTTTGGTTGGGCATGAACTGCGCGCCAAAGAACAGGAAGAGTTATGGGTTATCCGCCTGGATGTGCGCAATCGTTTTTTGGGTCTTGAAAAGTTGTATAAGGGCACGCAGGATTCAGCAACGGTGCGCGTGGCTGAAGTGTATCAGACAGCTTTGCGCAAGGGGGCTTATGCCATCATGTTGGTGCATAATCATCCTTCAGGTGACCCGACCGAAAGCCCTGAAGACATCAATCTCACACGTGCAGTAATTGAAGCGGCAAAGTTTTTGGATATGTACTTTTTGGACCATATCATTATTGGTGGTACGCGTTTTAGGTCGATGAAACGGCAGTATCCAAGCTTGTGGGAAGTTTAGCTTCCAGCAGATCGTAAAACAAAGGGGGTGTTTTAGCTGAAAAGCTGACAGCGGCTTTAGTAGTTGGATGGGAAAAGTCAATTTGGCTGGCGTGTAGCATCATGCGCGCGAAGGTATTAGCGGGATATGGGTTTTGTGGGGGATGATAGAGTGCATCGCCCAAGATACCTATACCCAAATGATAAAGGTGTGCGCGTATTTGATGACGATAGCCGGTCGTAATCTTACATTCCAGTAAGCATAATTGTGAAGACACTTTGAGAACTTTAAAGTCAGAGTAAGCTGATTTTCCTTTTTCAAAATCAACACGCGTAAGATGTTTTCTGCCTGTGTTCACAGCTAAAGGTAATTCTACATGCTGGGATTGCCATTTAGGGCAGGGAGTGACAAGCGCGTGGTAGGTTTTTTTGACAAGTCGTTCTCTAAATTGCTCGTTGAGGAACCTGTGTGCCTGAGCATTTCTGGCAAGTACCATCACGCCGCTGCTTTCTTTGTCCAGACGATGAACCATCCAAAGACGGCCAAACTTTGGCTCAAGCAGGCTGCGAAGATGGGGGATATCCTGCTTGTAACCGTCTGCAACAGACAACACGCCACTCGGTTTATGGATAAGCAAAATGTCGTCATCGACGTAGATGGATTCAATTTCGCACATCGTTAATTTGAAAAAATGGTACTCTATACTTGTTTTTCTTCGACGGTGAAACAACTCATCGTTAAAAGCTCTGGCCCGGCGTGAACAACGATGGCGGGTGGCACGAGATAGATGGGAATGTTCTTGACACCGAGACGTTTTTCGACAGCGTGTTTAAGTTCTTTGGCACCTCTGAGATTGTCGCAATGGCTGATTGAAAGATGTGGTTCGGGGTTATCCTTGCAAGCTTCTACAATAAGGTCAATAAAACGTTTTTTAGCTTGTCTGAGGGTGCGCACTTTTTCAAAAGGTTCCACTTTGCCGTCTTTGACTGTTAAAATTGGAATAATTTTAAGCAAGGTGCCAATAAGTTTTGCGGCTCCACCAATGCGGCCACCTTTAAGGAGGTAATCAAGAGTTGGCACAATAAAGAACGCATAATGCCGTTTTGACATTTCTTGTACTTTATTGACCAATTCTTCCATGCCAACGCCTTCATTTGCCCATTTTTGTGCCTGGAGGACAATTGAACCTAATCCGCCAGCGATGGTACGGGTATCAACAATTTGAATACGATCAGTGTCGAATTCCTTGGCAGCAATCAGAGCGCTGCGGTAGGTGCCGCTTACCTCTGCAGACGGGGTGATGACCAAAGCTGAATGACCTTCGTCAAGCAGTTTTTGGTATATTGGGGTATATAAAGCGTGAGGTGGTGCGGCAGTTTTGGGCAAAACCTTGGATGCGCGCAACTTTTTTAGGAAAGTGGCAGTATCTATTTCATTGTCGTCACGATAGGAACCGTCTTGGAAGTTGATAATTTGTGGCAAAACTTCAATGCCCGCATCCTGCAACTTGGTTATTGGGATACCACAGGTGGTATCGGCGATAATTTTGATCATATTATCCTCAATAAGGTCTTTTCCGGAAAAACCGGTTGAATAATACGAGCACTAAGACCAATAATAATATTATTGTACTAAAGAATTGAATGGTCAAGCTGAAACTGACAGTTTGGACAGCTTTCTTCATTATGATTAACCACAAAACCGCAGTTTGGACACGTTTTTGGAACTAATTCCCCTAATGGCGCTCCACAAGCAATACAGTGACTGCTACTAACTTCGTTGGCGGTTGCGCAATAGGGACATGCACTCCGATTGAGGCGTTCGGAGAGTGTGAAACCCGTGCCGAGTTGTTTGGCTGTGGCATCAATAACTTCCCATACTTTATCTTCAAGTTGCACCGACTCAATATCCTGCGCGATGACATCCAATCGCTTGAGAAGTGCCAATGGGTTCCGAATGGCAGTGAGAGCTGTTGTGCCTAAACTGGCGGCAAGACCAATCCAGTCTTGACTACTTAAAGTTACACTGACACCATCAGGAACACGCATGATATTGGCAGTGAGTGCGGTTTTACCAGCGCGTTTGCTTGGACTGGTGGCGATTTGTACTGCCATATGTTTGGGATTTCCAAATTTTTGGACTTGATAGTTGCCACGATTAAAGCTTGCCATCAAACTGTTTGCAAAATCTTCAGGGTGAATATCTCCGTGATAAATACGTGTACTCATCTTATTAAACCTTATCTTTTCTGCTTTGGATTATAATCGGTATTGGAATGAAGAAAGCAGATAATATACGGTTTTTTCAAAAGAAATGGGCAAAAGTGTTATTGCTTATCAGCTTGCTGGTGGCTATGATTGGATTGAGCCTTTTGCCAAACTTGACCCATCAAGTATGGGGGCAATTTCCGACTGTTTCGATGCCAACGGTGACCAGTTCACCCAGAGGTGTATATGTGCGCGCGATTGGGCAACCAACTGAAGCTTTGAATGTTCGGGCATATCCAAGCTCAACATCCACCTTGTTAGGACGCTTTCAGGTTGGTCAGGAAGCGAAAGCTTATGGTTATTATGGCGATTATGTCTTAATCGAATATGCCGGCGCGCCAGATGGTAAAGGCTGGGTCTGGAAGGTGATGCTTGAAGTTCATGGGGGGGAATTGCCCATGCTTGAGCCACCGCCTACAGAGGTGCCCTTAGTAACCAAGACGATTGACCCGACCCTGGCAGCGCAATTTATCATTACCCAAATGCCAACAAGATTGCCCACATTTACCGAGCCCCCACCTTTGCAAATTCCAACCTATCAAATTGTGGATGGAGCGACCGCGACAGGAGGGATTCCGATGGGTTATATTATCGTTGTACTGGCTGGTTTGGGTTTCTTTTTGGCACTTATCGCGATTTTACGCCGCGGGTAATCCCTCTCTTTTTTAGGACTTTTTTAAACCGCCATATTTGCTTATCCTAAGAAACGAATTCACTAATGAATAGCTTGACTTTAGTTCAGGCAAGCACTCCTCCATTGCCCGATAACCTTCCGCGATCAACTTCACCGGGTCAATAGGCTCAAGCGAGCCATACTGACCAACGATTGGTTTGACAATTACGTCTGGTTTGGCTTCCTCGAGCGAGAGTTGAGCCAACCGAGCGGCAACGAGTTCCATAGAGGTGTTCATGGCGCGCATAATATCACCGAAACGTGTATTGACGATGACTTTTAAAACAGCTTCCGGGAGATAATTAGAGAATGGTAGCCACATTTGGTCGGGCCTAAAATCACGAGGGCGATAGTGAAGGGGCACAGCCACAACAGGCAAAGTCGAATCAAACCGGCGGGCGAGTTCGACTGGCACAGGATCCAGAATTGCGCCGTCGACCAGAATATTCTCTTCGACATATTGGCTTGGAAAGACGCCAGGTATGGCAATCGTTGCCAATACGGCTTGCAGGGCATTCCCCTTGGAAATGATGACTTGTTCGCCAGTGGTAATACTGACAGCGGTCGCTATAAAGGGGATCGGGAAGTCTTCAATGTCTTTTTCCCCGATAAGGGGTGATAAGGCAGCTTCAAGATGCCCTGTCCCACCAAACGCTGCATCGTTCCAGCGTCTGCTAAAGTCGGGATGTTTGAAAAAATCGATAACAACATCCTCAATTTCGTCAAGGTTCACACCTGCTGCGAATGCCGCGCCAAACATGCCACCAGCGCTCGAACCAGCAATGCCCTTGATTTTGTAACCATGATCTAAGAGACAACGATACGTGCCGATATGCGCGCATCCTCTTACGCCGCCACCACCTAATGCCAAAACGATTTCTTTCGCCATGTGCCACCTTTGTGTTGCAATAATAAGCTTTTATCAATAATAGTTGAATGATTCGCAATCATCAGTCTTAATTGTAAACCAGGATGGTTAAAGTGTAATAAACGACTCATTTAAAAATGATAAAATAGAGAATGATAAATAACTTCACGAGGTGGATGAGTCAATAGTAACTTCTCTTATATAGAAAAAAATGCTCTCCATCTTTAGAGCTAAGAAAAGTGGAAAACAAAGAAGAAGATAAAGAAAAATTAGATGCTGAGAGAACAGCTCGAATTTTAGAACCACGTCTGGGTAAACGAATTCTTTATATATTTCCGTTCGCCTTCTTAGCGGTGGTCGTTGTGCTTGTATTAGCTTATGTTCTGGTGCTTTTACCTTTGATGACGGAACCTATCAGCGAAAAGTTGAGTGAGGATATAAATCCCCAACGTTCAACTGTTATGGCATATCATGAGGCAGATACTGAAACAGAAAAGCAAACGATTCTCACT
>JAAZIH010000063.1 GCA_012800995.1 Chloroflexota bacterium | reverse complement strand
TTAGAAACCCGTTTTATTGAGGATTTGAAAGCAGATTCAATGGATCAATTTTTCTTGATCGATGGATTTTGTGAGAAGTTTGACATTAACATTGATGATGAAGCTGCCCGCACTATTCAAACGGTAGGTGATGCAGTTAAAGCAATCAACGAAGCAATTGGAGATTAATCTTAATCGCTTTACAATCGAGCTGGCAAAATTAGCCAGCTTTATTTTTTAATATCTGAGGTAATTCTTCAATTCGGTGAGCAATTTGCACACCCGAATTGGCTAATGCTTGAATTTTGTCAATGCTTCTGTGTTGTGTGTCAAACATGCTCAAATCCGTAAGACCAATGATCCTCTCGGGATTTATGCTTTCACCAACGATATAGGCGAAAACTGGCTTTGTTATCGATTCAAGTATATGTGTTGCAGCTAATTCTTCTTGGATATCTCCTGGTTGTCCAAGAATCAATATTCTGTCAGTATGAGCATCCGTTTCAAAAAGATCAAGAATATCAACAAAACTTGCTCCAGTCATACAGTTATCACCTAAACCAACAGCAGTACTAACACCAATATTGCTTTCATACAACAAGTCTAAAACGTCAAAGGATAACGATCCTACACGCGAAATAACGCCCAAATCCCCTTCAATTGCTTGATTCGCAGGAAATATGCCCGCCAGGGCTTTACCAGGCGAAAAAACGCCTGTAGCACTGGGTCCAATGAAGATAGCATCACTATCTTTAATACAGCTTTTAATCAGGGAAATATCCTTCAAGGGTACTTTTGAGGAAATGCAAATGATATTTTTAATTCCCGCATTTAAAGCCTCAAAACAAGCATCGGCAGCAGAATGTGCTGGTACAAAGATAACAGTTGTGTCCGCATCTGTGCTTTGAACACATTCCTGGACAGTATCAAATAGCGGTACTTTGCCATCTAAAGCCCAACCACCACCATATGCGGGTGCTATACCACCAACGATATTGTTGCCATAAGCTTGGATATGTTTGGCAAAAAATGAACCCGCTCGTCCATTGATGCCTTGGATAATAATTCGGGAGTTTTGATCGATGAGAATAGACATTTATTTCCTCATTGATTGAAAAACGAAGCTGCATAGCGCACTGTTTCAATAAGATCTTTAGAGATATTTACATTTGCATAGTTAGTAAGCAGTGCGTAAGCCAAATCAAATTGAGAGCCTACCAGACGGATAAAGTAAGGTTTTTCAAAAATATACTTTTCTTGCCCATTAATAATGCCTTGGACAATATCTGAACAGGTGGAATAATTACAATAAATATTAACAAGGACAGCTTTGACGCTTGGGTCATTTTCGAGCAAACGACATGCCGCTGAAACACTGGCAGGTGTGGCATTATTATCTAATAATAAGACTGAAGCAGGATACAAGCCTAAACGAGACATTTCGTCTATGGTTGCGCTTGCCAGACCTTGACCATTTGACAAAACAGCAAGATTTCCGTCCATGCGAACCAATTTATGTTCAAATTTACGTGCTTCAGCCTGGGCAAAACTTGTTATAGCTGGATCAAGAAAACCAGCGAATTCTCTTTGTCTGAAAAGAGCGTTGTTATCAATGATTAATTTTCCATCGAGCACTGTTGGATGCCCATTTTTATCAAAAACCATTGAATTTATCTCAGCCAAAGTGGCGTCATACTTTTCAAAAACTGACCATAATTTGATTGAGATTTGTTCGATTACCTTCCATTTTTTAGGATCAATGCGCAACTTCACACAACCCTGACGTGCAATATGAGCATGAATTCCAAGTAAGGGGTCGATGGTGTGAATAAAACTAAACACAGGAGATAAGGGTTTGTTGTCTTCGAGACTTATGCCACCTTCCGTTGAAAGGAAGAAAGTTGGCGAGCCTGTACCCGCTTTATAGTGCACGCCAATAAAGAGTTCTTCCTCGATATTGATTGCTTTTTCGACCAATACATGTTGGATGGAGATATTCTTTAGTTTAATGTTTAAAATATCACTTGCAGCTTTTTCTGTTTCATCGTCATTTCGACTTAAACGAATACCACCGGCTTTGCCACGTCCACTAACCAAAGATTGAGCCTTTAAAATTACAGGATATCCAATTTCTGAGGCTGCTTGTACAGCTTGTGTTGGGCTGGAACTTAGAATACTGTCAGGTAAAGGAATACCTTCTCGTC
>JAAZIH010000276.1 GCA_012800995.1 Chloroflexota bacterium | reverse complement strand
GGTGAGACTTTAGACATGGGGACGATTGTTGTACCCTAAGCGGGGCGATTGGGTTTTGTGTTGAAGTGGAGGCTCGCAAAGTTGTCGCGGTAACAGTAAATTGGAACCGGGCTGAAGATACGCTTGAATGTGTGCGTTCGCTAAAGCAGCAAAGCCAACCAATAAATAAAATAATTGTGATAGATAATGGCTCTGATCAAGAGCCATCTTTTGTTTCTATAAATCCTTATGAGGATGTGGAAGTCATTGAGACGGGCACTAATTTAGGCTTTGGAGCGGGGGCGAACCAGGGAATAAAGCAAGCGCTATCGTTTGGCGCGGAATATGTTTTGGTGATTAATAACGATACCGTTGCTGATTCCCAAATGATGGCGCGATTGGTTGAGGGTAGCCAAACGAACGGGTTTGAGATTTCTGCGCCACTGATTTTTTACTATAAGCCCTCAGATCAGGTTTGGTCTTCAGGGGGAAACATCTGCCCACTAATCGGACTGCCGCTGGATGCTCATAATAGAAAATCGCCACCGACTATCGCGAATCGTCGCAGTTTTTTGACAGGGTGTTGTTTGTTGTTTAGTAAGAAAGCTTTAGATCAGGCAGGCTTGTTTGATGAAGGCTTTTTTATGTACTATGAGGATCTTGAGCTGATGGCAAGGGCAACTGCGGCAAATTTGCCTATGGGGGTCATACCCTCTGCGAAACTTTGGCATAAAGAAGCTCAGAGCAGTGGGGGGTATTTGAACCCGAGAGAACGCTATTGGTCAGCCCGGTCTTTGATGCGCTATAGCAAACGCGCCACCAGATGGTGGAATGCCATCCCGCTTTGGCTGCATCGCATCATAAGCATGGGCTTATGGACTTTGCGATTAGTCTTTAATGGCAAACCTGAAGCACTCAAAGCCTATTGGCGGGGTATCTGGGATGGATTGTTTAATAAAGCCATCAAGGCTGAATAAGCCAAAAAGTTAAGATCCAAAAAACTCAATAACAAAAATAGTAAATTAATCCAATTTCCAAATACTGACGCTGTTATTTTGGTAAAGCTGGGTAATGCCTGGACAGTTAAGCAGGGTTTGGCTTTGAATACCAGCGACGTTTTCCTGATTGTTTGGCCGGACGCCATCGCGCACATAGATATAGCGCAAATCTGCGTCAGCAAGCAAGCTGTAAAATTCTTCATTACACTCTGTAATGGTATTAGCGCGATTGCCCCACGACATCCATACAGCGTTGGTTTCAGAATCTAAGCCATAGGGGAAGAAAGTCGTCGGCGCGTTGCTAAAACGGCCGGTATAGGGCAAAATCCACCCACCACCATCCACGCTACGCGATACGCCATATCCCCAATAGACTGTATTGACATAAAAGCGCGCGTCTTCGGGCAAGTTTTCGTTTATCCAGTCGAGCGCTTCCACATCATCCTGTATTGCTATAACGGTCACGCGATTGATGGCTTTTTCGTTTTGTTTTATGCCCCAAAGAAGCATCGTTATTGAGGCAAGGATGAGGAAGAAGTTGGCGTATTGCCTTTTAGGGCGCCATTTTTGCAAGCGTTCAGCCAGCCAAAACAATAAAATCGCACTCAGAATGCTTATTGGGATAAAAGTGACTAAAGCAAAATAGTCCCCTCGGAAGCCCATAAATTCAATGCCTGTTGGCACCGTAAACAGCATGAGGATAAGCGACCAACTGCCTATTCTGCGATATTCAGATTTGATAAAAGTAATGACCAGTCCAATCAATGCCAGGGCGATGAGCACATAAGCGGCTGTTGGCCCAAGAACGTACTTTATATAATCCCAATCTTCAGGTTTAGGGAAGAAATGACTTCTCCCAGCACTAAGCCCAACGTTGTATCGTCCAGCAGAGTGTTTGAGGACATGCAGGTACCAGGGCAGGCTTAATACTAATCCTGACAAAGCCGGGATGAGGAGCGAAAGAAGTCCCTTGAAGTCCCATTTCTTATCCTTTATGCTTTTAATCATCCAATCCAAACCGAGGATGATCAAGTAAAATGCCAGTAAGAAGGCAATTAAATAGTGGCTCAAAAGGGCTCCCGCGGTAAGTAAGCCTAATGAAATGGTGTTACCGGCTCCACGCTCACCTTCATATATTTTACTGGCAAAAGCCATCGCCAACGCCAATATATAGGTGCCTGTGAGCAAGGTGTACCTGCCCCATGTGAGGTAATAGCCTGGCATTTTAGTGACGAAAGTAACAAAAAATGCTGCAATCAGGGCAGGACGCCAGTCTTTCGTTATGGACTTGGTAAGGGCGTAAATGCCCAAGCCAATCAGGGCATTTAGCACTTGCCCAAGCATGAGTGTAGCTATTGCAGCGTTTTGTCCGCTTATGCTGGCAAACCAGGCAACAACACTATGGAATGAAAAGTGATAATAAAAAGGCCCTGGCAGGTAAGGCTCAAGACTTCGCGGTAAGCCGCCTCCTTCAATGAATTTGCGCACGATAAGCACATGATGCTGTGAGTCAACCCAGTTGGGTAGAACCAAATCACGCGCCTGCCAGAAACGCCAAAAAATCATGCACGCCAAAATCCCGAGCATAATCGCCCAATGCCACCAAACGAATTTGGGTTTCTTTTTTATCCACCCAAATATGCTTAAGCCCAGACAAATGATCATGAAACTACCCAGAATCCATCCTGAAATCTGCAGTTTCAAGACATAGAAGATTAATGCGCCAAGCGCGATGGTGCTAAAGCTGATTCCCAAAATCTGCGCAAGATTTTGTCCAGGATCATCTTCTTTCTTATGAAACCAAACCCAAAAGGCAAAGCCTGGTAATAAAAGGGTAAAAAAAGCAAGGATTGTACGTAGTACTAAGAGGAAATCCATATTTTGACTCCATCCAAATTTGGCAAACTGTCACGCAGTTCGCTTATCGTTTGCTTAAATACAGGGTGATTGTGCTCGGGGGCAATTTCTGCTAATGGTACCAAAACAAACGCGCGTTCATGCAGGGATTTGTGGGGAATAGTGAGAAAAGGAAAGCGAATAATATCCTGATCGTAAAAAAGGATGTCAATATCAATGAGGCGTGGGCCCCAGCGGAAGCTTTTGACACGTCCGATAGCTTTTTCGATTCTCTTTAACCCGTACAGAAGTTTATAGGGCGAGAGCTTTGTCTCAATCTCAAGCACCTGGTTTAAAAAATGCGGTTGGTCTTCATAGCCCCAAGCGTCTGTTTCGTAAATCAAGGAAGCGCGTTTCAGTTTGGCGAAGCTTTTTAGAGCTTCACGGGCTTGTTTTAGGTTTTGTTCGCGATGACCAAGGTTTGTTCCTAAGCCGAGGAAAACCTGTTTCATTTGCCATCCTGGTAGATATCAATCAAATCAGCGAGCAGACCAAAAGCGGTTGTTTTGGGGCTGGGATCAGATTCCAGGATG
>JAAZIH010000275.1 GCA_012800995.1 Chloroflexota bacterium | reverse complement strand
CCGGGGTTCTGGAACTTTTGTAACCAGTGACCAGGAGCGTCTGAACAAGCTTCATGAGAGCATGAAAAAAGACTTGCTAAACAGTTTTGTCGGTGAAATGACCAGTTTGGGCTACAGTCTGTTGGAAATTGCTGAAGCTTTTCAGGATTATTTGGACGAGATTAGTGTGTCTTCAATGCATGGGGAGCTGTGATTATGGAAAAAATACCATGGGTTTTACTTGTTTTATTGTTTTTAGTGAGTTGCGGGCATGTTGAGTACAACCCTGATTTACATGAGACGACATCATTGCCAACTGCAGTAAGTAGCTCGCATTTTGTGGATGTTACTAATGTTATAGTTGAAAGCGCGGCTGAACCTGGTCAATTGCTAACCGCTTTGCCTGACCCTAACGTCATTGAAACCTTTATGCAATCCGGCTATACCAAAGAAAATCCTTTGACTGATCCCGTTGAATTGACGAAACTCCTCAACGCGCTTGAAGAGCTTCAGTATAACAATTTTAAACGTGCTGGCTGGTATCGGATGACTTGTGGTGAAGAGGAAATTCTCTGGTTACATTTTTCTGAGCCTGAAACACGCTTGTTTGACCAATCCCTTTGGCTAAGGAATTATCCACTTTATCCCAAAATAAATGTTGCATCAATATTGCTCAAAGATGGCACGTTTGGCAGCACTGTTTTCAAGGATATAAAAATGGAAGATTATGTTTTTCATAAGCCTTACATTCCTGATAAAAACCATCTCCTGTACGATGAATATATTCGTCCCGAAGAAACGCATCTTAGAAATATTGACTGGTATTTCGTTCCAATGTCTTTTGGAAATTTTGAAGTAGAAAAACGGCGATTGAGAGGCGAAGATGGGTATATGGACCCGCTTTATCCTGAACATACCCGCTCAACTTTTGAATACAAAGCATGGGTAGATTCCTATAACGGACAGGATGTCCTGGCATTTGAGGTTTATGAAGACGTTGTCTACGGTACACAATGGACTGATATCACTGGTGAATTTGTGGCTTACAACATTGATATGGCTTATTATTCAGCAGAAGATGGCAGACAATTGTATTTGCTTAATAATGGAGCTGATGTGAAAGGTTTTGTCTTTGACCCTTATGATTTGAATCCGGAATGTCCGGGCAAGATTAGCTATTATGAACAATTGCCTGAAGATATTCAGATCCTCTATGATGAAGCTGAACAAAGATTGATTGAATTCAACGCGGGAGGGTAACAAGATGTGTCGAAAAGCTTGTGTATTAAAGGCTGAGTTAAGTCGTGCCTTTAAGTCTCCAAAGTTCTTTTTGACGCTTGGAGCAGTCAGTCTACTGTTGTTGATGACCTTTATTATGACGTATAGGCATATCCCAGGAAAATCGTATATTGATCACTGGTACTATATCTATCTGCAAAGTTACTACACCTATCTCATTCCGTTATTGGTCTGTTTACCATTTGCTGATTCCATGGTTTTAGATCGCAAAGAGGGCTTTATCAGAGCGATTTTGGCGCGCAGCAAATATGGTGCTTATGCCTGGGCGAAAGTATTTGCCAATGGATTGGCTGGCGCGTTGGCAGTTAGTTTGCCTTTAGCGCTGAGTTATGTCCTGTTAAGTATCAGCAATAAAAACCCGCTCAATAATCCCGCACTGAATGTTTTTTACATGCGACCTCAGGAAGGATTTTTAGGATTGTTATTTCGCGAACATCCTGATACGTTTTTCCTGGTGATTATCGCGGCGGTTATCGTGATGGGGTTTCTGTGGGCGACTTTAGGATTGAGCGTTTCTTTAGTGATAAAAAATCGATATGTCGCGATAGGATTTCCGTTTTTATTCTCAGGTATTTTGCAATATTTCGTGGAGCGTGCTCGGCGATTGCCTTGGTATTTGGCGCCAACGGAGAGTTTGTTTCGCCTCAATTTTAGCAACAATCAAATAATGACACTCTCGGATTTGCGACTTGTACTGATATTGCCATCACTTTTATTGGTAAGCTCAATATTGCTTTTGGCTTTTTTTGGCAGGCGATCGGTGGTTGTGTCGGATAGGATCTTGCGTGAATCAATACCTGTTGTGCATGCGCTTGATGGTGGGCAAGAGCCTGTTCCGCCGGTTAAAACAAAGCCATTGCCAGTTTTGCATGTGGATAAAAAACACACGCGTTTTCGTGGATGGTTAATGTATTTTTGGCTCCAGCTCAGCTTGTTATTAAAACCTTACATGCTCATTGGGTTTTTGCTGATTACCGTCGCGGTAGCAGTCCTTTTTGGAAAAATTATGCTTAATACAGCTGAAATTAATGTGGCAGTTCATCCCGATGCGATTACTCTGCCACCAGTTACGGCATGGGATGTATATTTTTCAGCTATTGGAAATGCTTTTAGCATGGGTTTTGTATTCGTGCCGGTGTTTTTGTTTATCGTCAGCAATCTGCAACCGGAGAGAGCCTATGGTCAAATGGCAGGTATACGCATAGGATCACGAAGACGGATTCTAACCACCAAACTGCTCCTGTTAATATTGCTTAGTTTCGTGTATTTGTTGTTTGTTGCCATTTTAGTTTTATTGATAGCGGGACTGGGGTTCGGATTTACATTAACCCCATCATGGAGTCAAATAGCTTTTGGAACTCCGGAAAACATCAATATGATATCGCAGTGGGTCAAAAAATACACCATGCTTGAGGCTTTCTTTAGGTTGAATCTCATGTTGTTTTTAGGCTTTTTTAGCCTGAGTTTATTGGTCCTAGTGATAAACAGTCTGAGTAACCGCCGCTTATTGGGCTTTTTTGCGGTTAGCTTATTGGTCTTATTGAGTTTTGCTTTGGCTTTTGTTTTGGAAAATGTGAGCGGATGGATATCTGTACTACCTGTTATCCGTAACCTCGTTTTACCAATGTACCCATGGCCCTGGCGACTGAGTGATACAACAGCTTTGTCCATACTGTATTGGGTGGTATGGATTGCGCTGCTTTTGCCAATATCGATTCGTATTCTTTCCAGACAAGAATTTTACGCAATCGCTGAAACAGAATAAACTCGCCCATTCCAGTTCAGAAAGCATTGTAGATTTTGAGGCTTATTAGGGGGGAAATAGCCTTTTACACTTGGGTTTTATGGATGATATGTCTGAATTTAGCAAGGTTATGCTACTTTAAAAACCGGAATGTTCCTTTGGACAAGAAGGACAGCTCCTGATACAAAAACACCAGGCATTTGCTCAAAGGAGAATTGTGAAAATGATCCAAGAGACCGTTGAAAAAAGGGACATTTTCAACAGCACTCCTGTTAGTCTCGGATATGTACTGGAGTAGTGGTTCTTCTTAGGCTTGTTGTTTTCGTTTTATTCGGTCTTTTTCTTCCTTTTTTACCTCTTTTCTTCCAACAT